>PLTL01000001.1 GCA_003164475.1 Candidatus Dormiibacterota bacterium
ACTGCGCTAAATTGCAGTTTAGCTCTGTTACCGCAAATGGCCTCGCGCTAGCTCCCTGCGCATGCAGCGGGAGCGCGAATCGGCTCGAGTGCGCCATCGCCGCGAGCCCTTCACCTGTACCCCCTGGCGTGAAGCGGCGCCGTTCTGCTGAGATTTCACCACCAGACCATCGGTATAAGGGTGTCGTACACGACCACGTCCACGACATTGCCGTCGTGGATCCTGTTGCGCTGCAGCAGCAACGCTGGATCTGCCTGCTCAGCCTCCTGATGGGCTCGATCCCACCATTGATCGAGCCACTCCTGAGCATCTTCAGACAGCGGCCCCCCTTCCGAGATGAAGTGCACGCGTACTGATCTCGGGAAGGCTCTCGACCCCGTTTCCACCTGAAGCCTCACAGCATGCAGCTCGGCAAGCACCCGCCTCGCTCGATTCCGGTTTGTGCTCACTTTTGCCTGCCAAGGCTGGTAAAGGCAGCTGTTGATATGTTCATGCAGCGCCGCCCGATCGCGGCGGCGCCCCAAGATCTCTGCGAAGCGTATCTCCCAGTCTTCGCTGTCAAACACTTGAATCGGCTCGCGCCCGACCAAGATCGACTTCTCAACTGGGATCTCGATCCGCAGGTCTGCAAACCATGTGCCCTCACCGAGAGCCCCACCGGGAAGCGGCACGAGATAGTCAGGCGGCGTCGTCTCTCTGGCTGCGGTAAGTTGATAGACGGGAGCAACCTGTATCCATGGTCGCCTCGGCGTTCGGGCCTCGGCGACATCACAAGTCTGTGTCGTGATGATGCCATAGGGGATGTCTGCAGGCAGCGTGACTAGCTCAATGTCACCAAACCTCACGTCGCTGTCCACAGGCGTTCTCCAAACGGCGTGGTCAGCCACCCGTCCGTAGAACATTGGGGGCACCGAGATGACTGTGCCCTGACAGAAGCGACGAGCTGCGTCTACCACCTCCTGCGGCCAGGGATGGGCAAGCCCCCTGTCGATCACGGAGACACCTACTCTGAACGATCAGGCGACTCGGTCTCTGGAAACCACGTCCCAGGGTCGATTCGCCGCCGCGGCTGCCCGAAAAGGATCGGTTCCGCTTCGGCCTCAAGCGTGTCGAGATCACCGCTGAGCGCAGCTATCCGACGGAAAGCACCCCCCTCGTATAGCCACTCTCTGTACTCACCGGCACTCGCACGATTCACCAAGCCCGCCACTAGGCTATGTAGCTGGTGCAGCCGGCGCGTCGTCCGTGGCGACGGTGGACGGCTCATGCGCTCCCACGAATAGGGGGTTGTGCGCCCAACGCCAACCGCAGTCGCAACCTCATCGTCGCTCGCGTCAAGCCATCGGCCAAGTTGTTTGAATGCACGGAACGCAGGCGACCGCGGTCCTGGTTCGACCGCGGCCAAAGGCCTGATTAGCTCGGGGTCTCCTCGCCGAGTCCCTTCTTGACGGACATGCCAGACGACTCCCCCCAACACGCCGCTGAGGGCGAGCCCCAGCAGGTGCGATGCCAACCCGCCTTCACGGTCCCTCGACAACCATTTCGCCCACGTGTCCCTGCCGAGTCCGAGGGGGGTCAGGGAGGTAGCGAGCGCGAATGCAATTCCCTGTGCGCTGTCTGCGACGTGATCATGAACCGCGGGTTGAGACGCTGGCTCAGATCCTCCAATACTCGTCGAGCCGAAGAGTCGCTGCCACGGACCGCTCAGTTCCGTAATTGCCCTCTCCGGCCCGGCGGCAGCTGTCGGCTCGTAGCGAAGGTCGACGATCATGCCTAGAGGCTCACGCCTCAACAATGGCGTCAGGCTCGGCACAGCGTTTACTCCAGGCTTCCGAGATAGTCGGGATTCAGCGCCGCACGAAAGATCTCGTGAGCACGATCGTTGAAGATATCGGCCGCTGCCATGATCTGGACGGGATCGAAGGACTGCGCGGTGTCCCGATAGAGGTCGATATCCACGACCCCGGAATAGCGGTTCGGATGACCACCCTCGGGTGCAAAGCCGAGGCGCAAACCGCAAGAGATGTCGGAGTCCAAGCGCAACACGAGTTGATTCTGAGCGGCGACCAGAGCGCTCCCAAAGAGTTCGTGCTGCAGCCCCGGTAGGAGCGAGTTCTCGAAGTATTGGGCCAGGTCCCCTGGACCTGTCACAAGCAGGTCGGCAAGCTGGTTGACATAGCGAAGGCCTAAACGCTGCTCCATGGTCGGAGCAATGCACTCCTGCACCGCCTGGACGAGGACGTCAAGTCGAGGCTGGAAGCTCTCCTCCCACGTCGTGTAGCCGTTCGTCGTCTGCAGCGCGACAGACTCGCCCCCAAGCGTTATGGCCCAACTCCCATCAGCTGTGCTGAGCTGCCATGCGTCTTGTCGGATGGTCGATGGGATGAATTGGTCACCAAGCTGAAGTCGGACGTCCGGCCCTGCGAACTGGGTGATTCCCGGGTACTCACCTTGCCCGAGGATGCGCTGCATCTCAAGCACCTGCTTAGCCTCGACCGAGTGAGAGTCGAAGCGGACTTGGCAGACGACTAGCGCGATCGGCGATCGCGCCAACTGAGGGCGCTGGGAACTAGCCTCCCGAGGTGGGGCCCCTAGCTGCATTCGCTTCGTTCCCTCCATCTCACGAGTGAACACAAAGTGAACTATAGATCAGCGACCCTCGCGCTCACAGGACGTCATCGTTTCGTCTCTCAGACCTGCGCCGGTGGACGTGCCTCGGGCGCGATGACGGGACCGATGACCGTCTCGACCAGGGCCCAGTCATTCGGGTAACCGTTGGCACCACAGGTGGCTCGGAAGGCGCTGAGATCCGCGGCGATGGCCTGGAGCCAGGAAGCCGGCGAGAGTTCCCGCTTACCAATCAGACGCGAGGTGGCGAGGCCCTGGGCATTCACCATCAGCCAGGTCACGCCGCGGTGGTCGGTCCGGAGCTCGAAAGGCGCAGCCACTGCCCGTGGCCGCCCCACTCGCGTCCCCGCCTGCCGCCCCTGACCATTGGCCGCTGCCGCTCCAGCTGAGAACTCGGCTTCTCTGTGCGAGCGCGCGGTCGCGAGGGCGGTGCCTACGTCCGCGCCGGCACCGCGGAGGTCCCGAACGGTCCGGGCGAACTCCAGCTGGCTGCGCTGGTCGGGGAGCTCGGCGATCGCGTCCACCACCTCGCTCAGAGCTTCGGCGCCGATCGACTGCAGAACGCCGGCAATCTTCAGATCCACGCCCTTGCGGTCCATGAGGTCGCGCGTTTCCTCCGGGAGCTGCGCGTAGCGGATGTGCTGATCCACCCAGGCCACTGACTTGTGGTACCGGACCGCCAGGGCCTCGTTCGTCAGCCCGTAGCGCTCCTTGCGGTTGAGCAGGGCCGCGGCGACCTCGGTGCGGGTGAGGTCGTCCCGCTGCAGGTTCTCAGCGAGGGCCTGATCGTAGGCGGCGTCGTCATCAGGGATGTCGTAGTCGACCACCACGTCGGTCACGGTCAGACCGTCGATCTTCTGCACGGCCCGCCAGCGGCGTTCGCCGAGGATGATCATGTGCCGGCCATCGAGGTCGGGCGGGCGCACGCGAATCGGCTGCAGCAGACCATTGGCGGCGATGTCGGCGGCGAGCTCGAGGATGGTCTGCGGGTCGAACTGGCGCCGGGGCTGGTTCGGATTGGGGTAGAGCCGGTCGATCGGCAGCCTGCCCGGGCGCGCTCCGATCGGACGCTCCTCGGTCATCACCGCCACTGGGGCGATGGAGAGCTCCGCCAGAGCGGCCTTGCGCTTGCTCATGCTGGGATCTCCTCGGGTAGGCGTGCCATCACGAAGTTGGTGAGAGCGCTGTAGCCGTCGACCAGCGCCTGCAGTGGGCCCCCCGTGCGCGAGTACTGTTCGCGAAACTCGCGGAGCGTCAGCCGGGAGGCGTTCGCCTCGCTCACGTACGAGCACTCCGGGAGGATGTTCGGCGAGAGACAGTCGCCGTACATGTCGCGCAGGCGGCTGAGGACCTGGGCGTCGCCCGCCGCGTTGGGGTGCCGGCGCCAGGCGCTCACCACCGTCCGGCGGATCGCCTCGATGCGAGGAAGGCCCAGCTGGCCGCGAACCATGCCGATCTCATGGAGCATGTCGCCGGCATGGCGGGCGTCAGGGAAGTTCGCCGGGGTGGGGACGACGATGACGTCGGCGCACCCCAGAACGTTGCGAATCAGCTCGGTGGAGTGACCGAGATCGACGATCGCCAGGTCGAAATCAGCTTTGACCACGTCCAGCGCTCGGCGGAGGTAGAAGCTACCGTCGCTGAACCCCGAGCGGATGACCTCATCCACCTCCGGAAGGTGAGGGGAGGAGCCAAGCAGCTGCATGGCCTCGATCGCCCCATGCGCCCCTGAGAGCCGGGGCCGCAAGAACGGACGGGGGTCAAGCGACATCGGGGGGTTGCGCAACACCCCATCGAGGCCCTTCCAGGGGAGGATCTCCTGGCCCGCGTAGGAGGTGAGGTCGGCTTGCCGGTCGGCGTCCACCAGGAGCACCTTCATACCCCGGAGCACAGCCTCGGCGCCGACGTTGAAAGCCGTGGTCGACTTGCCGACCCCTCCCTTGTTGGAGACGACGGCGATGATCCTCATCTCACGAGGGTGCGCGGCAATCATTCGTCGCCCGCCTGCCCGTCGTTGCGGACCGCGCCCGCGATGTCCAGCTCACGCGCCTCGACCAACTCCACCATGGTGTCCACGAGGTCACTGTAGGAGGGCTTGGTGCCCGTCTCGCGCAGGGCGCGCAACTGCCACTCGGTGAGGGTGACGTACGCGGCCCGGCTCAGACGGACCCGGGGCAGGTGCTCGATGGTTCTGGCCACTCGTGACGTCCTGGAATGACGGTTGGCTGCGACGGGACGACCGCGCGAAGCCTACATCCCGGAGTCCCGTGTGTCAATCGGGATCGGTGGCCATCCGGGACGCAGGGACATCGGGATCGTACTGAGTATTTCTGGCGGGTCCCGCGTCTTGCTGCCGCCTTCGCGCCGACCGACGCGTGTGCGGCGAGCGGACGATCGTACTGAGTATTTCTCCGGCCCACGTCGCCGGCGGTCAGCCGATCAGCCGAGGGCGCGGCGCGGCCGGTGCTCGTTGGCCTGCCGGCTCTCGGCCAGGTGGAGCAGCTCCTCGCGGTACTCCGCGTTGAAGAGCCGACGGTCCTCCTCCCGGCGGAGCCGCCAGTTCGGGCTCCGGCGGATCTGGAGCATCCAGGCGTTGCGCCCCATGCCGGCCTTGATCTCGAAGGACTCGTACAGGCCGCTTGTCGCGCGGCAGATCGCCCGGCCGTAATCCAGAAGGTCGCGCCGGAAGCGGGATGGGTTGTTGCGGCAGTCGGAGGTCCCCATCGTCTCGGCGAGATACTCGTTGATGGGCACCCGGATGAAAGTCCCATCCCGCTCGCCCTCCTCGCACTCGAGGTACTGGAAGAGACGGCGGGCCTTGGGCTTGCGCAGGGACTGGCTCCGATAGATGTCCAGGTCGAGCTCGGCGTACTGGCCGGCCTGCATCTGACGGACGATCCAGTCGCCCAGGAGGACGGTCACCCTCCCAGACCCGCGGGTGCTGTCCGCCTCCATTGACTCCCGCTCCTCCTCGAGTTGGTACTCGTCGACGAGGCTGAAACCGTGCTCCTTGTAGCGCTTGGTGTCCGCATCCCACACCTTGCCGGTGATGGTCATGGCCTTCATGCGCCGGATCGCCCGCTTGGCCTCGATACCGAAGTCACCGTTCCAGGACACCCGCAACCCCCGGCTGAGCTCCCGCAGACTGAAGCTCACCCGGCCCTCGTTTCGCGGCGTCCACTGGCCGAGCAGCCACGCGTAGACATCCATCTCCAGGCCGCCGAGCTGGCCCAGCGTGAAGGTCCGGGTGACCTTGCCGACGACGTCAGTGACGGTGACACTGCCGACGTCGGGCCCCCGCTTCCCCTGCAGCGCGAAAATGGCCTTGCGGCCCAGGTTGTTCTCGATGCGCGCCCGATCGTGGCCCTCGTCATCGCGTGGAGGCCGGACCACCTCCACTGCAACGACGGTCGGAGCGTCGTCCTCAGGCGGCTCCGCCAGGCCCTCGATGACGGCAAGTTCGACTTGGGCTCGGGCCTGGCCGCTATGCCGGCGGACGGTCTCGACGATGGCCGCCAGATACCGCTGCTGGATCCAGTCACAGGCAATCTGGGTGCCGACCCCGACGACGTACCTCTCTTCGTCGGCCTCGACGAGCGCAGTGCCAGCGAGCCAAGTGGCCCAGCTCGGCTGAGGAAGGGACGCCTTCAGGTCCTCGAGGCATACCCGCCAGAGCCGGTGCCGGCCCAACTCATCGAGAGCGACGACGGCACCGACGCCAGAGCCAGCCTCCACGGTGGCGGTCCCCGCGTCCATGCCCGTCTCGTCGATCACGGCTCCTCCAATGTCGCAATGCTGTTACTAAGCCGATCGACCCGAACGGTAGTGCGGCGAGCTGGGCGAGTCAACCGCGCCGGGCGGGGCACCTCGACGGTGACCCTCCCACCCTTGTGATCTTGGAGGCGCCG
>PLTL01000165.1 GCA_003164475.1 Candidatus Dormiibacterota bacterium
AGCTCGCGCCGCCGGGTGGTGATGTTATGGATGGAGAGCGTCCGCTCCGTCGCGTACCAGGCGATGAAGATCGCGGCCAGCGCAATGGCGAAGCCCGCTGTGGACACCGCGTAGGGCACGCCCAGCTGGATGTGCAGGGCGTCGGCGACCATGGTGCCGAAGACGGCCACCATCACCACCGCCAGCCAGTACACCCAGGCGATGTAGCGGCGGACGGACAGTTGCAGGACCATGGCGATGGCGAAGGCGACGGCGCCCAGACCGACGGCCACGTATGGGTCGATCTCACGCACCGAGAAGTCGGAGGCGGCCTCGCCCATGGCGGTGGTGAGGACCTTGAGGATCCAGAAGTAGGCGGTGATCTCCGGGACCTTCCTCAGGGTCCAGCGGGTGGGGTGCATGGAGCGGAAACTACCATGACCCGCGTGACCGACCGTCCCCCGGCTGGCTTCCCACGCCCCAGCCGCGGTGGGCAGGCCGGTGGCTCGGCCCTCCCCCGGAGCCGAGGGACACTCGCGCAACCGCCGGCTGCACCCCGCTCCACACGCATCAGCCGTAACCCAATCCACACGGTGAGCCTGGGGGCCCGACGGGCCCAGCGACGCCCTGGAGTGGATGAGACCTGAGCTCCCTCCCCCCGGAGACTGTGCCCATTGGAGCCCCAATAGCGGCCTCCGTGAACTCAGGAACAGGTCTCAGGTCCAGCCACAGCCCGGATCAGCTTGCGGAACTCGGCTCACCCNNACCCAATGACTTGGCATGCTACGGTACCCGGGCTGGCAGAGAACAAAGGCGCTTTGGAGGACCCCTACTCTGAACATGTCAGTGCACAACCGCCGGGTAATCGCCAACAGCCACCCCCGCACCGCGTGCGTCCGGGAAGCCACTCTTGGCGGAGTCTCCGGAGCATGACCCCGACCCAGCCCGATGCGACTTCGCGCTCGCTCCTTGCGGCCGTCGAGAACGCGGAGCTCGGACTGCCCATCCCCAAGGGCACGAGGCGACGCTTCCTGAAGCGCCTGGTCGAGCGGTTGAGCCGACCCCTGTTGCATCGACAGATCGCTTTCAACAGGGCGGTCGTCGCGGATCTGGCCAGGCTCCAGTCTGGACTCGCGGAGCTGGCCAGGCTCCAGTCTGGACTCGACGACCTGCGCGGGCAGTTGGTGCTGCGCATCGACAGTGGACTCACCGATGTGTACGGACAGGTCGCTCCATTGGGGCCGCGGATCGACGCTGGACTCGACGACTTGCGCGGACAGATCGCTCAGTTCGGGCCGCGGATCGACCTCGTGCAGCGCCAGGCGTTCACCCGGGAGCACGAGGGGCTCGCCGCGCTGCGCGACGAGCTCGTCGAGTTGGGCGTGCAGATCCAGGAGGCACTGACGGCCGGCGAGCGCGCCGGCGCTGTCCAGGCGCAGGTCCAGGAGCTTGCCGACGTGGTGAGCCGGATGCGGACACACAGCGAGCGAGATCGGTCCGAGGCGCGCATCCGCCAAGCCCAGGTCGACCTCTTCCTCACTGAGGTGCGGCGGTCCCTGCCGGCACCCCCCGATGCGCAGCGGCTCTCTCGCCTCCCGTCGCCAGTGGACAACATGTACGTCGCCCTTGAAGAAGCATTTCGCGGCTCGACCGAGGTTATCAAGGAGCGTGCCCGCGAGTACCTCGACGACGTTCTCGCTCTGCCCCGCAAGGGTCCGGTGGTCGACGTGGGCTGCGGGCGCGGCGAGTGGCTGGAGGTGCTAAAGGAATCGGGCGTTGACGCATACGGAATCGACCTTAACGCGGATTTCGTCGAAGGATGCGTGGCCCGGGGGCTCGACGTCCGGCTCGCGGACGCGTTCCAGCACCTCGCCAAGGTCCCCGAGCGGTCACTGACGGCCGTGACCGCCTTTCACGTGGCCGAGCACGTTTCTATCGAGCGGCTCATCGAGTTGATCGACCTCAGCATACGTGCGCTCGAACCCGGTGGGCTGCTCATCCTTGAGACCCCCAATCCCGACAGCCTCGTGGTCGGCGCATCGACCTTCTACATCGATCCGGGTCACGTGCGCCCCTTGAACCCTCTCTTTCTCGGATTCCTCGTGGGTGCGCGCGGCCTAGCCGACGTCGAGGTCCGGTACAAGCACCCCGCCGACGACGGAGTGCCGCCGCCCGACCGGGAGCGGCCCTGGGCAGTGGACCTGCTGCCGGTGATCGAGGCTGTCAACCACCGGATCTTCGGCCCCCTCGACTACGCAGTCCTGGGTCGGCGCGTCTGAGCCAGGAAAACGGAGAGGCCTGTCGTGCGCATCGCCTGGTGGAGCCCATTGCCGCCGCAGCGGAGCGGGATCTCCGATTACAGCGCAATGCTTCTCCCCCACCTGCGGGAGCGGCTGGATGTCGTCGCTGTCGTCAGCGATGCCGTCGCCTCGGCGGTGCGGGCTCCAGAGGGCGTCCCGATGGTTGCGGCGAGCGCGTACCTGGCCGGCAAGGCCGGCCCCTGCGACCTCGACGTGTATCAGATGGGCAATCACTCCCTCTTCCACGCCTACATGCATCCGCACGTGCTCGATCGGCCGGGGATGCTCGTGCTTCACGATCTCAGTCTCCTCGACTTCTACATTGGACTGTGCGGTGGCCCGGATAGTGCGGCGCTACTCGAAGAGGCCCGCTACAACGACCCCAGTGTTGATGAGGTCCTCCCGACGACGGTTATCGACGGACGGTGCCAGCTGGATCACATGAGATTGCAGCTATCCCAGCGACTGGTGGAGTCGAGCCTGGTGACCGTCGTCCACAGTGCCTGGGCCCAGGCGGAGGTCAGCCGCCGATACCCAGCAGCGTGCGTCAGACGAATCCATTCGCCGGCGCCTCTGCTCGGCTGCGCGCTCGACCTGCGGCGACAGCCTCGCGATGGGGTGGTCTTCGGTGTCTTCGGCGGGCTGGCGTCGCACAAGCGCATCCCCGTTGTGCTTGAGGCGTTCGCCGGGCTCCATCGGCAGGTGCCAAGACGGGTACGCTTGCTGATCGCCGGCCGGAGCGAGTCCCCCGCGGTGGTCAACGCTATCCGGCAGGAGATCACCGCCCTCTCGATCGAGGGTGTTGTGGACCTAGTCACCGACCTGTCGCCCGAGGGCCTGGAGACGGCGATCCTCGGCTGCGACGTGGTGATCGGCCTGCGGGGGCCAACCGTGGGCGAGACGAGCGCGACGATCATGAGGAGCCTGGGAGCGGGCAAGCCGGTGATCGTGAGCGACTTGCCCCAGTACCGCGAGTTCGACCGGACGTTCTGCTGGCCCATCTCCACCGACCCGACCCAGGAGGTGGCGTCCCTCACCCAGGTGATGCAGGAGCTGGTGGCGGATCCGGTGCGGCGGTCTTCAGGGGGAAGAGCAGCACGTCACTTTGTGGCATCTCACGCATCCCCGGCGATGGTCGCCCGCCGGTATGCCACCCTCTGCGCGAAATCCAGTGGGTCGAACCCGCAGCGCCGGGTGGGGGTGTCGGTGCCGACGTCGCGCCTGGTTGCGGAGGTGAACGCATTCGGCGACTGGCGGGCGATGACGGGCCTCGCGGAGGCGGCTCGCCACTCCGTGGCGGCCTTGGCCGGCTCCGGCGTTCGGGTGTGGCTGAACGACCGTGAGATGCCGGACATCGCGCGCACGGAAGAGCGGATGCCCGCAGCATTGCGCGGGCTGCGGAGCGGGCGTTACGGCCCTATCGACCTCTGGTACCTGAACGTGAA
>PLTL01000398.1 GCA_003164475.1 Candidatus Dormiibacterota bacterium
CGGTGAGGTCGCCCAGAGCCTCCTTAACCCTGCCCTTGGCTTCGTCCGTGTGGCTCATGGCATCTCCTTCACTGCTGCGGTTCGGGGGCCTGCCCCTCTCGCCGCCGGGCGGCGTCGCGGGTCAGTAGTAGTGCCTACGGCGTCCAACCTGGTGACCCATGCTGCCCAGGACCCAGAGAGCGACACCGACTAAGGCGAGGATCAAGCCGACGGTCCACAGGATCGGGATTCCGACGACGAAACCGATGAGGAGCAGAACAACACCAAGCACAATCATGCCCGGTCCTCCGGAGGGTCAACCCGTTTGTCGCACGCTCTTGCGGTGGCGTCCCGGTCGACCTCTCCAGACGCCTAGTCCAGTGTGCGCCACGTTGGATCTGGTGTCGGTACGCTGGCGGTCAGAGGAGCTGCCGGCGAAGGTCCCCCAGGCTTCAGAGCCTGTCAGTCTGAGTGGGTCGACGGCCAGCCATGATGCCAACCAGGCTGACCACGATCCAGGCGGCGATCAGGTAGACCACGATCGCGACCACATCGGGCCAGTTGGCGTAGCGGCCGGTGGCTACGGAGGTGGCCAGGACGCCCCGGAACGGAGCCGCGAGGGCAGCCGCCACCGAGGCGATAAACCCGACGAACCCGACGGCGGCCGAGGCCAGAAGCTTGAAGACGAAGTCGAGGGCCAGGACCACGTCGACGACCCCCACCGCCAGCCACACCGTGCTCTTGGCCCGGGACGCCATCGGCGCGACGGTGCCAGTGGTGCGGGTGACCGTCTGCTCGCTGCTTCCGCTGGGTCCCACGCGGGTCACGGTCTCCTCTCGCTCGTTGACTTCTGGGTCGCTCATGATCTCTATCTCCGGTGATTCCTCTCGGCCTGCCGGTTCTCAGTGGCAGTAATGCCACGCTTGGTCTGGCCTGACTGACGCGTTTCACCTGCCCGGGTCACGCGGCAGTGATCGGTCTCGAGGCCTCTGCCCTGCCGCTCCTGGGCGCGCCCAGAAGCCACGGCCAGCTGCCGGGGAAGACGGTCGCGCAGATCACCCCGTGCCCTGTGTGAGTATGGCTCTCTCTTGCCAAGCGACGATCCAAGGGTGACGTCGTAGGCGCCGGCGGAGGGGCCGACCATCGACCTCCGCATGGCCAGGAGCGGGGATCCCCAGAGTTTGGCGAGCACCTTATCCGTGAGGATGGGGGAGGAGCTCGAGCTCCGCGGGAGGATGCGGCTCCGAGGTGGAGACGGAGCGTGGCCGTTGCCCGTGGCTAGCGCGATGTCCACCGCTGGGCTGCCGCGGCCAGCACCTGGCCGCCTGAGAAACTCGGTGTGGAGCCGACCATGCCGGCGAGTTCTGCCATGGCGAGGGTGAGGACAGCTCGCCGTGCTGGCTCCACCTGGGAAAGGAGATGTTCCAGAGTCGCGACCACGTCGCTACGATGATCGGCGGCCATCTTGAGGCCGGCGCCTGTGACGGTCAAGCGCTCAAGCGGCCGGTCCGGGCCGTCTCCGCTGTTCACCACAGCTCCTACGGCGGCAAGCCGGTCCGCGATCTCGGTGGCCACCACTCTGCTCCAGTCGAGGGACCGAGCAAGAGCTGTCACGGTGAGCTCTTCATCCTGGAGACAGCCAAGCGCCCTGAAGTGCTGCCGGGTCAGGCCGTTGGCAGCCGAGCTGGGAGCCTTCGGCGCGAAGCTTCCCGCTTGACGGACGAGGTCGATCCAAAGGCCCACGACATGGCTGGACACGCCACTTGTGATCCCGCCTACCTGCGCTGCCCGGGCGCCGGCTCCATCGGCGCCGCGGGAGGGTCCTCCAGGAACCGGGTGAATCGGGAGTGCCGCAAGGGGCGCCGCGCTGGCCCCTAGCATGACTGCGCCTCCAGCGTCGTCACTTGGCTGCCTCCTATTTGGAGTGGGACGGGGCCGGCGAGACGGACCTCAGAGGGGAGAAGGCCGCTTGCTCGCATCCGGCCCCACTGGCTATAATGCCACCCCCAGCGGGAGCCGTCGGTCCGCTGCCGTACTGAAGCAGGCGAGGCCACGTGGCGTCGACCCCAAAGACGAGGCGCAGGTTGTGATCCTAGCGGCTCAGGCGACGGAAGATCTCGGCGGCAACCGGCTCCTGGGTTGCCTCCCGGCCCACGAGCGAGCCCGGCTCCTGTCGAAGCTGGTGCCGAGCTTTCTGAAGGTAAAGACTGTGCTCTTCGAGCCCGGGCAGGTAGTGGATGCGGTGTACTTCCCGTTGGATGGCGTCGTCTCTTTGGTCACACCCTTGGAGGACGGAGCCATCGTCGAGGTGGCGACCATCGGCAACGAGGGACTGGTAGGCGTGCCCGTTGTGCTGGGAGGGAGCCTGGCGGTGCGAGCTATCTCGCAGGTGGCCGGCCGTTCACTGACCATGTCGACCAGTGACTTTCTCGGAGAGTTGGACCACAGCCAACCGATGGCCAGGCTGGTGCAGAACTACGTGCAAGCCTTGTTCGGGCAGATCTCGCAAGCGGCTGCCTGCAACCGCCTCCATTCGAGTGAGGAGCGACTGAGCCGATGGCTGCTGATGAGCCACGACCGGGTCCGGAAGGATCAGTTCATCATCACCCAGGAGTTCCTCGGCCAGATGCTGGGAGCGCGCCGCGCCACCGTGACCCTCGCCGCTGGCGCTCTGCAGCGGGCAGGGTTGATCAGCTACTCCCGCGGCCATATCGAGATCATTGACCGGCAGGGTCTGGAGTCCGTGGCTTGCGAGTGCTACCGGGTAATCAAGTCAGAACTTGATGGGGTGATTGCAGGGGCTCAGGCGTAGTCGCCGCAGAAGGCTTGGGCTCGACCTGCGTCTGCACCAGAACCGTGTCCCGCCGCCGACATTCGACCCTTGGCGCCTGGCAGGCGCACGCGGGAGTGCCGAGGTTGTGGCCTCGAGAAGTCGTGGGTACTCTGCTGTCCTGTCCATGCCAGTAGCGTCGCCGGGTCCGCGCGATGATTGGTGGCGCATCAACCGCCGACCTGCCTCGTCCTCAGCGCTTAGCCCGAATCCACCGATGAGGTAGGCGTCCAGACGCAAAGACAGGCAACCAATCCAACTGGGACAATGGAATTGATCGAAACCAACGTCTCAGCAGGGGGTCGCCTGTCAGGTGCAAGTCTCTCACACGCCCCACCATCTCGACATCGCCTTCGATGACAGCAACCTGGTGGCCCACGCCGGTCTGGCCCTG
>PLTL01000198.1 GCA_003164475.1 Candidatus Dormiibacterota bacterium
AGCGTCGAGGAGGTGGTGGCCGCCGCCAAGGCTGCCTACGTCGACCACTTCGTCCGCACCCTGCCAGAGGGCTACGACACCGTCTTGGACGAGGATGCCTCCAACATCTCCGCCGGCGAGCGCCAGCTCCTGACCATCGCGCGAGCCTTCCTCGCTGACCCCTCCATCCTGATCCTGGACGAGGCGACCAGCAATGTTGACACGCGGACCGAGGTGCTCATCCAGGAGGCCATGGCGCGCCTGCGCAGGGGGCGGACAAGCTTCATCATCGCCCACCGGCTGTCAACGATTCGGAATGCAGATTTCATCGTGGTCATGAACGCTGGGCGGATCGTGGAGCAGGGCAGCCANNGTGGAGAACCCACCTGGTTTCGTCGGGTGCTGACACCTGGCCACCAAGAGCTTGCGCTCGCTCCCGGCCGCGAGCCTGAGGGCCTTCAGCGGGATGATCCTGGCCAGCCCCCTCCTGGAGGGCGGCTGGACCGGTAGCCGGTCACGCTGGCTGATCCCTGGGCACGGCGACCGCTGACCTCGGCCGCGAACCGGGCGGGGCAGCCGCGAAGTGGCGTGAGGCGGTTCTCGCCGAGACCAGGATGCGGAGCCGGCGGCCGGGCTGGGAGACCCGGTCGACGGCCTGCCCGACGAGGGGCGCTTCTCCCAAAGCATGCCTCAACGGAGGTGGTCTGTCAGCCAGGCAGGTAGCCACCTGGTCGGGCGCCGGTCGTTGGCCCTGGCGGAAGTCCTCGTCCGCCGCCGGCCCCCTCGTGCCCGGCTGGTCGCCACGCCGGAGGTACACCGAGTCTGGGGACCGCACGTGTCCAACCAACTGCCCATCTGGGCCTCCAGGGGGCAGCGGACGGATCCCTGACCCACCCCTCCTGGTGGAGCCCGTTCCGGGCCAGCGCGCGGCGCGGTTCAGGTCCGGCCAGGCCCGCCCAGCGCGCCCGCCGCTGACCGGTACACTGCCCGGGGATCAGCGACCGCGGACTTCGCTGCGGCCCTCCGAAACCCGGTCTTCCGTCGCCCTCTTGCTCGTCTCTGAAGCCGCGGCCATAGCAACCCTGGAGGCCAGCAGACTGCAGTGGCCCAGACCGTCATCGACCTGCTGGAGCGAGGGTCCGCCGGGCGGGTGGCGATCCTCGTGCCGGACGGGCCGGTGATTACCCACGCTCGCCTCCGCCGGCTGGTTGCAGACGGCGCGGAGCAGCTGGCGTTCCTTGGGGTGCGGCCCGGCGACAGGATCGCAATGGCGCTCCCGAACGGCCCGGAGGCGATCGTCTTCTTCCTGGCAGCGGCTCTCGGAGCCACCGCCTGCCCACTCAACCCTGGCTACAGGGAAGATGAGTTCCGGTTCTTCCTCGACGACACTCGAGCCAGGGTCCTGCTCGTGCCCCCCGGGGAGGGGAGGGCCGCCCGGCGGGCGCTACCTGACGGTGGGGTCGTGATCGAGGCGGAGATCGACGCTCGGGGGGTGCTCCGGCTCGAGAGCCCGCGGGCTGGCGGATCGGCTCGGACTGTCAATCCGTCCGGGCCGGACGATGTGGCACTGGTGCTTCACACCAGCGGTACCACCAGCCGTCCCAAGCGGGTCCCGCTGCGCCACCGCAACCTTGTCGCCTCAGCGAGAAACATCGCCGCCCACTACCAACTCGGCGAGGATGACGTCTCGCTCTGCGTGATGCCGCTGTTTCATGTCCACGGCCTGGTCGCCTCCGCGCTCGCGCCGCTGGCCGCCGGAGGCACCGTGGTCGCGCCGCGGCAGGTCAGCCCTCTTCAGTTCTGGCCGCTGGCACGCGGGTACCGGCCCACCTGGTTCAGCGCCTCGCCAGCTCCGCACCGGATGATCCTGATGCGGGGCTCGGAGGGCCGGCCAAGTGGCACCGAGCGTCTGCGCTTCGTGCGGAGCTGCAGCTCGGCTCTGAACCCCGCGCAGATGGCGGAGATGGAAGCGCGCTACGGCGTCCCGGTGCTGGAGGCCTATGGCATGACTGAGGCCAGCCACCAGATAGCTTCCAACCCGCTCCCGCCGGGAGCGCGCCGGCCGGGATCGGTGGGCCGGGGCACCGGGGTCGACATTGCCACGATGGCCGAGGACGGCCAGCTGCTGGCCGCCGGGACAGCCGGCGAAGTGGTGGTCCGCGGTCCCAGCATCATCACCGGCTACGAGGCAGACCCGGTCGCTGACGCCGCTTCCTTCACCGGTGGTTGGTTCCGCACCGGCGACCTGGGGATCCTGGACGCGGAGGGCTATCTCACCCTGTCGGGTCGCCTCAGGGAGCTCATCAACCGGGGCGGGGAGAAGATCTCCCCTCTGGAGGTGGACAGCGTCCTGGAGGCCCATCCGGCCGTGGCGGAGGCGGTCTCATTTGGCCGACCCCATCCCACCTGGGGCGAGGAGGTGGAGGCGGCGGTGGTTCTGAGCGGGCCCGCGGACGAGAAGTCGTTGCTCGCCTTCTGCCGGGAGCACATGGCGGCATTCAAGGTGCCCAGCCACATCCACATAGTGGCGGCGCTCCCACGGACCGCGACTGGCAAGGTCCAGCGCCGCTTCCTCGCGGACGCCTTCGCACCCAAATGAGCTCGTCGTGAAATTCGTCGTCCTCGGTGCCGGCGCGATCGGCAGTCTCCTGGGGGCGCACCTCGTGCGGGTGGGGGAGGATGTCACGATGATCGCCAGAGGCCCACAGCTGGCGGCGATCCGTGCCCGGGGACTCCGGATCACCGGCCAGGGCGGTGACTTCACCGTCCACCCCGAGTGCACCGACGCTCTGACGCCCATAAGGTCCGCCGACGTGGTTTTCGTCACCGTGAAGGCCCACAGCCTGCCCCCGCTCGCGGAGCGACTGGGCGCGGAGTTGGGGCCGAAGACCAGCCTGT
Organism: Candidatus Dormiibacterota bacterium; assembly: GCA_003164475.1. Next base: position 2,878 of record PLTL01000198.1, read on the forward strand.
TCACAGGACAGAACGGGATCCCCTGGTGGTTCTTCGAGGACTTCGGGGGCCCCTTGACGGGTACCCGACTGGAGTCGGTGGACCCCGGTGGCCGGCTCTCCCGGAACATCGACCCGGGCCGAGTCGTGGGCTGCGTGATCTACCTCGCCGCACGGCTCCAGGATCCAGGGATCGTGGAGCATGTCGACGGCAACCGCATCAGCCTGGGCGAGCCGAGCGGGTATCCGTCCTCTCGAACTCAGGAAGTCTCGGCGGCGCTGAAGCGGGCCGGGTTCAAGGCGCCGGTGCAGCCCCGGATCCGCTCCGAGATCTGGCTCAAGCTTCTCGGCAACGCCGCCTTCAACCCAATCTCGGCGCTCACCCGCGCCACGCTGAAGGAGATCACCGAGGATCGCGGAGCCGTGGAACTGGTGAGGGCGATCATGGAGGAGGTGGATCTCATCGGGCGGCGGATCGGGATTGAGACCCCAATCGGGATCGAACGGCGAATTCAGGGGGCGGCCCGGGTCGGCGACCACAAGACCTCGATGCTCCAAGATGTGGAGGCCGGACGACCGCTGGAGCTGGGGGCCACCGGGTGGGCCCTGGTCGAGCTGGCCGGGACGCTCGAGCTGCGAGTTCCTCATCTGGAGGCGGTCCTCGCCTGCGCCAATCTCCTGGACCGGCAACGGCGGCGGGCCGCTCTCCCCACCCCGGCGGTCGAAGTGCCGTCTTGACCCTCCCTCCGAGCTGAGCGACCGGCGTGGAGGTTGGCGAACTCGACCGAGATGAAGACGGTCGGAACTGAGCATTGGGGAAGCGGCCGAGGGCGAGGGAGCGACCGGGGAGTTCTCCGGCCCGACCATCGATCACCACCGCCGGGTCCGCGGGCCGCACCCCTGACGCAGGCTCTCGCAGGTGAAGCCAGCCCAGACGAGCGGGTGGGTGGGTGGAATCGCACCGCCGCCGGTCCCGGACCCACGCCAGTTGATGACAGACATCCGGCTCATCTCGTTCTGGGAGACACGCGAGCCGCGACTCGCCGCCACCCGATCGTCCACCCTGCCCGTGCTCACCCTTACGCTCTGGCCGGCAGGATCACGACCCATGTCTTCCGGCCGATGCGCCGCCAGCTACAGCAGCGTGCAGCAGTCACCCAAGCGGGTGATAGGCTGAGCCGGCCGTGTTCGATCACAGGCTGAGCCGCCCCCAAGCAATCACCCTGGCGGTGCTGGCCGGCGTTTCTCTCAGCATCACATGGCTCTATCTTTCTCAGACATTCCCACCCAGCCTGAAGGGGGGAGGCGACCTCCGGGTGTTCCTCGCCGCCGCCAAACTGCTGCGCGAGCACCGCTCGCCCTACAACGGTCAGGCCCTCACTCTGCTGATGCAATCGCTGGATCGGGCGCTGGGAAAGAGCGCTGTGAGTTCGGGGTTCGAGTATCTGCCCTTCGTCGGTCTGCTACTCCTGCCGATGGCTGGTCTCAGCTTCCATGCCGCCTTCATCGTCGCCGACCTGCTCAGCATCATTGCGGTGGTCTGGTCCGTGGACCGCTGGCGGGCCTGGCTCGCACCCGAGCTCCCTCGCGCGCTGGTCCTCTTCGGAGCCATGGTCTCGGCACCGGTAGCCTTCACTCTCTTCGATGGGAAGCTGGATGGCATCATGTTCCTCGGCTTCACTCTGTGCGCCCTGCTCTACCGAAGGCGGCAGTGGGTGACCCTGGGAGTACTCGTGGCACTGACCACGATGCTCAAACCCCAGGCTCTATTCCTGCTCCCCTTCGCCTACCTGGTCTTGAGTGTCCAGACTCGGAAGTCGGTGACGAGGTACCTCGCAGGTGGGCTCGCCACGGTTGCCCTCTCCTGTGCTGCGGTCAGTCTCTACGACCTCCAGCTATGGGGCCAGTGGTGGCACTACCTGCCAACTTTCTCCAGCTCCTTGAACAGCCTTCAGCTCGACAGCGCCGGCTTCACAGGCTTCACTCGGTACCTGGGGCTTGGCCTCGGGTTCCACGACCCGCTGGTCTGGCTGATTCTCCTCTGCGGCCTGCTGTTCTCCGGCTGGTGGCTGTGGCACAGCCTCAAGGTGGGCAGGGCCGACCAATGGCCGCGGCGATGGCTTGAAGTGGTGGGAGTCGCGACCGTTCTCAACATCGCCATCAGCCCATATGTGCACAACGGCGAGCTCATCCTATTCATTCCGCTGCTGCTCTGGCTGCTCCACCGGCACGCCCTCCCCGCTTGGTACCTGTGGCTGATGCTGTTCCTGTTCCAGACCACCCAACTGATCGAGCTACCGCTCTCGGTGGCGTTCCAAAAATCCGTTTCCACTAGCCCGATCGTCACCCTGTTGGTGCTCTTGGCGACGCTCAGCCTCCGTCGCCCGACCCAGGAGCGGGATTCGTCTCCTCCTCTGAAGGAGACGCTGGTGGAAATCGGCGGCCGCTCCCCTGCCTCAAGGGTGGGTTGATCCCAACCGGTGGGAAAGCCCGCGGCAGTCTTGGAGATGGACGGCGAGCTGACCAGGGAGGCGCTGAGGAACACCATTCCAAGTGGTCCCCGTTTCGTGCTCATCCGGCCACAGACGTGGCATGCTTCGACCGCCGTCCCCAGAAGGACGATTGCTTCCCCGCACCACACCCGGCACCATCGCCGCTACCGGCAGCCTTGGTTGGAGCCGTGGAGCGGGAGCCCCACCGCCATGGGGGCAAGGCCAAGCGAAGGCCGCCATCCCAAGTCCGCGCCCGGTGGGCTGCCCTCCCATGGCGGGCGGATCCACGGTCTCGCCGCCGGCCCACTCCTAGAGGGAGCCGGGACGAATCACCGCCAAGCCGTTCAGTCCGGAGCGGCTAGTCCCTGACCCCGCAGGATCACCCCGGTCTCGAAGAGCGGTTCCCGGTAGAAAGGCAGAGCCACACTCCTGAGCTCCACCTGGCCTGCGGAGACGCAGCGCCCCACGTGCTCAGCTATCTCCCCCAGCGGCGCAAGCCAGACATCGCCTCTGGACTGGAGCGCTCGAACCATATCAAACCAGGCAAGTAGCCTAGCCGGCCGCCCGGAGAGTTCGGGATGCCACACGGTCGTCGTGAAGCCGCCGATCTCATAGGTCGCATCGATGACGCTCATGAAGTAATCGATGGCTTGGGCAGGGGTTTTTGGCGACATCGCGTAGCCCGCGGTGGGAACGTGGGCGTAGTGGGGAGCATCACTCATGGTGATATCGATCGGGAGTTCCAGGAGGGATCCTTCGTCAGCTGTGATGAGATAGGGGTTGTGATCGTTAGACAGCGAGGAATCGTAGACGAAACCCATCCTGGCTAAGTACGAGGCGGAGCGGCTCGAGAAGGCGGCGTAGGGAGCGCGCCACCCAAGTGGTGATCGCCCGGTGAACGCGCGAATGATGTCGACCCCTCGCTCCAGCCAATGGAGCTCAGCCTGCGGAGACTGTTCATTGGGAGGCTCGTGCATATACCCATGGTGGGCCACTTCGTGTCCAGCATCCCTGATCAGGGCACATGTGTCGGGATATCGCTCGATGCACCACCCACACACGAAGAAGGTCTGCCGGAGACCAAGCTCGGCCAGCGCATCCACTACGCTCTTGATGGCCACCTCTTCATACCGCGACGACGAGAGCAACTCATATTCCTGAAACCCGGACGCCGGACGTTCCAGGTGCAGTGTTGTGTCGATGTCGATGTCCCAGCTGATGGAAACAGCACATTTCGCGCCGTGTGGCCAGGGTATGGTGCAGCGGAGTCCACCGCCGGCGGGCGGCTGTGTCGGTGACATGTGAACCTGATGCTAGGAGACCGTTCAGCTGCTGTCAAGGCGGTCCGAGCCGGCGCGTGTGGCGCAGCAAATCTAGCCCGCTTGGTTCTTCGCCGATTCCGGTCAGCCGGGGAGACAGGAGGAGAGGTGCCCGCGGTGGCACGCCACGCCTGCGTGGGCGGAACCACCAGCTGGGTTGCTGCGTCATCATCGACACCATGAGTTGGGAGTGGCTGGACGTCCGGCCCGCCATGGCAGGGGCCTCAGCCGGTCGCGGGTGGTGGCACGGGGTCCTGCTAGCTGGCCTGCTACTGGCTCGGGCCGGCTGCGAGGCGAGCCCGATCGGCTCGGCCCCTGCCACCATGCCGCGCGGCGACGGTGCGGTTGTGGGAGGCATCTATCCCTGCTCCGGCCCTCGCCTGGCCAAGAACCCTGGCTGTGTCGCCGGGATTGTGACCGTGCTGCGGGGCACCGCAGCTTCGGCCCCAGCAGGGGGGGGGGGGGTCACCAGGGTAGTGCTGCCTACGGACAAGGTGGCATCCCGGACATTGGTCAGGCACCAGGGGTACTGGTTCGCGCTACCTCCGGGCCCCTACGTGGTGCTGGCCCGCTACGCAGGGCTCGCAGGAAGCGGCGGTATTGAGCCGTGGGTTCAGGTAGTCGTTCGCGTCGGCAAGGTGACGAAGCAGAGCATCATCGCCCGCAACTGCATATGACCGCGACGCACGACCACGCGCCCCAAGCTTTGGGCGGTCCCTAACGAAATCATTGGGGACTAGGCAGGCTGCCGCTGTGCACAAGCACCCGTTGAGGTAGCGTGGAGTCGCTCGGCGACGGTCACTGTCTGCATGTCGCTCGGGTGATGGCGCGGCTCGGCGGTGTCCAGGGGGCGAGCAATTCGATATCGTGTACGCACAGTCGCCCAGGCGGCATGCGGAAGCCGGAAGGACATCTTCGTGATCAAGGGCACCCTCATAGTGGAGAGCCACCGCGTAGGAGCGAACCTGGAGGACCTGAAGCTGACGATCCGCACGAGCAGCAGGTTCCAGGCCGTCGGCACCACGGCCGACCAGCCGCACATCTGGACCACCCTGGATTTCGAAGCCGACGAGGCCAACGCGGCGGAACTCGCGCAGGCATGCGCCGATGCTCTCGATCAGCCCGGCTGGTATGTGAACTTCGAATCAGCTGCAGAGAGCTTCGTCGTGTTTCCGGGCCGGATCTTCCGCTACCCGCGAGGCGATCGGGCTGGCCGAGCCGAGGTCCAGGCTCATGGGCTGCAACTCGCCATCCCCGAGGCGCAACTGGACTGGACGGTGTGAGCTAGGTAGACCGAGTCCCAAAGGGAATCCTGGTCGATGGGACCGTCTGCCCAAGCGGTAAGGTGCCCGGTCAGCCCCTCACTGAGCGTCTACGTCGACACCAAGCGGTAGTGGCATCATGCCAGCAACGCCTGGCCCAAAGCCATGGCGGGCTCCATACTCGAGACCGTTCTCAGTCCCTTGAGCGGTCACCGGCGAGAAGGCAATTGACTCCGGCGTGAGCCAGGAATTCGACGCGGTCGTGGTGGGGAGCGGCCCCAACGGCTTGGCGGCGGCCGTGACCCTCGCGGCCGCCGGGCTCCGAGTCCTAGTGGTCGAGGGTGCCGATACAGCCGGAGGATGCTGTCGGACTGACCAGCTGACCGTCACCGGCTTCCGGCACGACCTTTGCTCCACCGCCCATCCCCTGGCCGCAGCATCCTCCTTCTTCCGGCGCTTCGACCTCGCCGGCCGCGGCGTCCGGCTGGTCCATCCCGAGGTGGTCTTCGCCCAGCCGTTGGATGGTGGGCGGGCCGGGATCACCTACCGCTCGCTCGATCGCACGGCCTCCGAACTGGGGCCAGATGACAGGGCCTACCGCAAGGTCTTTTCCGGCCTAGTCCATGACTCGGACCAGATCGTCGACTGGCTCTTCTCGGCTCAGCGGCGACCGCCCCGCCGTCCTGGCGTCCTTGTCGCCTTCGCCCTAGCCGGGCTCCGTCCCGCCACAGCTGTCGCCAGCCGTTTTGAAAGCGACGAGGCCCGCGCGCTTTTTGCCGGAGTGGCGGCCCACGCCATGCGCCCCCTCGAGAGCCCCCCCACGGCAGGAGTTGGCCTGCTCCTCACTGCCCTGGCTCATTCGGTGGGCTGGCCGGTGGTCGAGGGCGGTAGCGCCCGCTTGGTGGACGCGTTGCTCGCCGCCCTCCACGCGGCGGGGGGGAAACTCCAGACGGGGTGGTGGGTGAAGTCGCTTAAGGACTTGCCCCCGGCCAGGGCGGTTCTCCTCGACATCTCGCCCCGGCAACTGCTGACCATCGCTGGCGACAGGCTGCCGCCCCGTTATCGGCGCGCCCTTCACCGCTACCGGTATGGGCCGGGGATCTGCAAGGTCGACTTCGCCCTCGCCGGTCCTGTCCCCTGGGCCAATGAGGCCTGTCGCAGCGCTGGCACCTTGCACCTCGGGGGTAGCTTCGAGGAGATAGCCGCCAGCGAGCGCGAGGTCGCCGCCGGCCGCCATCCCGAGTCCCCCTACGTTCTCGCGGTGCAGCCCGGTGCCACCGACGCCTCCAGGGCACCAGCCGGCCAGGCGACCCTGTGGGCCTACACCCACGTGCCCGCAGGCTCCAGTCTCGACGTCAGTGACCGCATGGAAAGGCAGATCGAGCGCTTCGCCCCCGGCTTTCGCGAACGGGTCATGGCCAAGGCGGTGCGGACCGCCGTGGAGCAGGAGCGATACGACCCCAACTGCGTCGGTGGCGACATCGCCGGTGGGATCCAAGACCTCCGCCAGACGTTCGCCCGCCCCCTGGTCCGATGGGATCCCTACCGGACCCCGGCCAAAGGGGTGTACCTGTGCTCTGCCTCGACGACCCCGGGGCCGGGAGTGCACGGCCGTTGCGGCGAGCTCGCAGCGCGCTCGGCCCTCCTGCACACCTTCTCGATCCGTGAGCAGCCTGACCTTGGGCTCAGGGGTAGGCTCTCAACTGCAGCGCTTGCCGCGGTGTGACCACGCCGTAGCGGACCATCCGGTGGGAGGCAGCTCCCGGCGGTGACGATCTCAGCGGCAGGCACTCGTGGTGGGGTCAGCGCCATCAGCGGAGCGGGAGACGGGGCTCGAACCCGAGACCTCCTGCTTGGGAAGTCCCTAAGGCTAT
>PLTL01000380.1 GCA_003164475.1 Candidatus Dormiibacterota bacterium
CGACCTGGGCCATTACGAGCGCTTCGTCGACACCAACCTCAGCAAGGCCAGCAACGTCACCACCGGCAAGATCTACAGCGAGGTCATCGCCAAGGAGCGCCGGGGCGACTTCCTGGGAGCCACGGTCCAGGTCATCCCTCACATAACCAACGAGATCAAGGACCGGATCCGGCGGGTGGCCGACGAGGCCGACGTCGACGTGGTGATCGTGGAGGTGGGGGGGACCGTCGGTGACATCGAGTCGCTGCCCTTCCTGGAGGCGATCCGCCAGCTCAAGAACGATCTTCCGCGCGACCACGCCATCTACATCCATCTCACGCTGTTGCCCTTCATTCCCAGCGCGGGCGAATTAAAGACAAAACCGACCCAGCATTCGGTCAAGGNNCAAGCCGACCCAGCACAGCGTCCAGACCCTGAGGGGGATCGGGATCCAGCCTGACGCCATCGTCTGCCGCTCGCGCGAGCCGATCGGGGCCGGGGTCAAGGACAAGATCGCCCTCTTCGCCAATGTCGAGAGTCGGGCGGTGATCAACGTGCCTGACGCCCGCACCATCTATCAGGTTCCCCTGCTGCTGGAATCGAGTGGGCTCGGGCGCTACGTCACCGAGGTGCTTGGGATCGAGGCTCCGGAGGCCGACCTGGGGGCCTGGAGCCAGCTGGTGGAGCGGATCCTGGGCGCCGGGGACACGGTCGTGGTGGGGGTGGCCGGGAAGTACGTGGCACTCCCCGACGCCTACATCAGCGTCACCGAGGCGCTCCGCCACGCCGCCGTGGCCCACGGTGTGGGGCTGGAGATCCGCTGGATCAACACCGAGATTCTCGCGCCTGGGGACACCTCGGCCTTTGAGGGGCTGGACGGGCTGGTGATCCCGGGAGGATTCGGCCACCGCGGCATCGAGGGCAAGATCGCGGCCTCCCGCTATGCCCGCCACCACCTGGTCCCCTTCCTCGGGCTCTGCCTGGGGATGCAGTGCGCCTGCATCGACGTGACCAGGGAGGTGCTCGGGACCGACGACGTGAACAGCACCGAGTTCAACGCCTTCACCGAGCACCCGGTCATCGACCTGCTCCCGGAGCAGCGTGACGTTGCCGACAAGGGCGGGACCATGCGGCTGGGCCTCTATCCCTGCAAGCTGGAGCCCGGCACCAAGGCCGCCAACGCCTACGGTGAATCGGTGGTCTACGAGCGCCACCGCCACCGCTTCGAGTTCAACAACCGCTACCGCGAGCCTCTGGAGCGGGCCGGGGTGGTCTTCAGCGGCACCTCGCCCACCGGCAGGCTGGTGGAGATCATGGAGCTCAAGGGTCACCCCTTCTTCGTGGGCAGCCAGTTCCATCCCGAGTTCCGCTCGCGGCCCCAGCGGCCGCACCCGCTCTTCCACGGCTTCATGGCCGCCTGTCTGGAGCGGGCCGGACTTGCCATGGAGCCAGAGCTGCCTCAGGACCCGGCCGTAGCCCCGGTGTGAGCGGCGGCCGGCTGCGGCCGCTCGTCAGCGACCCTTCGGGCAAGCTCCGGCCGGCCTCCCGGGGTTGGGAGGCGCTCGGTCAGAGCGGATGGGAGCCGCAGGCTCTCCGGACCTTTATCCCTCTTCCGGAGGGCTCCACCCTGATGCATCTTCCCGACCGACCGGCTCTGGGGCGGCGGCCCGGAGGGGAGCCTGAGCTAGTCGGGGGCGACTTCGCCTGGGCGGTGTCGGCCGTGCTGCCGGTCGGGTATCTCCGGTTGCTCTTCCCCGCGTACCTGGGCCCGTCGGGGGAGGCGCCGGCGACCCTGCCGCTCTACGGCTACGCCGCCACGGCCGAGCGGGACGGCGAGGTGGTGGTGGCCGCGGTCCGGAGCGATGACTTCTCGCCTTGGACCGGCCGGCGCCCCTCCCCGGCCCGGCTCGAGGCGGCTGTCCGAGCGGCCCAGCGCCAGATGCCGCGCAGCCGGGTGGTCGCCCAGCTCACGGTCTGCGCCCTCCAGCACAGCTGTCTCACCGCCCAGAACACCTTCCTGCGCTGGTTCGAGGGGGCTTTGCCCACCTCGGCGGCCTGCAATGCCGACTGCCTCGGCTGCATCTCGCTGCAGACCGACTCGGGAGCCCCTGCCCCCCAACCGCGGATCCGGAGGGCGCCCACCACCCAGGACCTCATCGAGGTTGGCAGCTACCACCTGGAGGGGGCCCGCGAGCGAGGAGAGCCGGGGATGGTGAGCTTCGGCCAGGGGTGCGAGGGGGAGCCCCTGCTGCGGGAGCGGGCGCTCCGGCCGGTGGTCGCCGAGCTGCACCGCCGCTTTGCGGCTTCGACCATCCACATCAACACCAACGGGAGCCGGCCCGCGGCCCTGGGGAGGCTGATCAGCTCCGGGCTCAACAGCTGCCGGATCAGCGTGTTCAGCTTCAGGCAGGAGCTCTTCGAGGCCTACTACCGGCCCCGGGGTTACTCCATCGAGGAGGTCATGGAGTGCGCCCGGGTGGCCCGGCGGGAGGGGGCCCAACTCACCATCAACCTGCTCACCTTCCCCGGCGTCTCCGACTCGCCCGAGGAGCTGGAGCTGACCATCCGCACCCTAACGTCGCTGGAGGTGGAGCAGCTGCAGCTGCGCAGCCTCAACGTCGACCCCCATTGGCTCTTGGGGCGTCTGCCCAGCCAGCGAGCGGGGATCGGGCTGGAGCGGATGGTGGAGCGTCTCCGCCTCGAGCTTCCGGAGCTGAGGCTGGGCAACTTCACCCGGCCCTTGGAGCGGAGCCTCGCGGGGTGATCCGGGCTTCTGGCGCCTGATCCGACGCCGGTCCGCCCCCCGGCGATCGGGATGGCTCGCGGCGGACCGGCGTGCCACCCCAACCCCGCCAGTAGCAGCTCCTGGGTCTCCAGGGACCTGCCCGGTGACCGCCCCACCCGACGCGGGCCCCTCTGGTGCGGCCCGGAACTGTACCGCCGCCCGCCGCCGAGGCCTTGGCCCGCCATCCGCACCTCACCAACGTTCCCGGCGCTCCCCCGCAGGGTCGGTCCTGAGCGTGGCTGGTACACTCCTAGGGCAACTATGAAGGCGATCCATCCTGAGTACTTCCACGACACCAAGGTGACCTGCTCCTGCGGGAACACCTTCCTCACCGGTTCCACCCAGAAGACGATCCACACCGAGGTCTGCAGCGTCTGCCACCCCTTCTTCACCGGGGAACAGCGGATTGTGGACACCGGAGGTCAGGTCGAGCGCTTCCGCCGCCGCGCCCAGCTGGCTCAGAAGTAGCGCTTCTCGGGCGGATTCGGCACCTGCGACTGTCCGCTCGCCAGATCCTCTGGCTGGACGCTTGAACGAGCCTGGCCAGGGTGGCAGCTTGCCTCTGGCCCCCATCCCGGTCGCGGGGAGGATCGCAGTCAGGTAGCGCAAGCACCGTGCGATTGCCCACCGGGGTGATCAGGGCCGCGGTGACCCACGAGCGGCTCCATCGAGGGAAGACGAGCGCGCCGGGGCGGACCTGCCAGCGCCAGGGCGAACGGCCGCCGGAGATGGGGCGCTAGTGGAGGAACCCGGCCGGGTTGACGCCCTCCAGGGCCAGATCCGCAGCCAGCATGTCGCGGATCATGGTTTCAAAGCTGATCTTCGGTGCCCAGCCGAGGCGGCCGCGGGCCTTGGCAGCGTCGCCTCTCAAGTCGGGGACGTCGGCGGGGCGCATTTGGGCAGGGTCGGCGCGGACGTAGTCGGACCATTCCAGCCCCACCAGCCCAAAGGCGGTGGAGACCAACTCCCTGACGGTTCGCGCCTGTCCCGTGGCAATCACGTAGTCGTCGGGAGCGTCAGCCTGGAGCATCAGCCACATGGCCTCCACGTAGTCTCGGGCATCACCCCAGTCGCGCTTCGGCTCGAGATTGCCGAGCGCCAAGTGGTCACGGTGACCGGCGAGGATCCGGGCGACTCCGCGCGTCACCTTGCGCGAAACAAAATTCTCGCCGCGCCGGGGTGACTCGTGATTGAAGAGGATGCCGCTGCAGGCAAAGATCCCATAGGCCTGCCGGTAGGTGGACGTCATCCAGTGGGCATAAAGCTTGGCTGCGGCGTAGGGACTCATGGGATTGAAGCGCGTACTCTCATCCTGCGGTGCGGGCGCATCTCCGAACATCTCGGACGTTGACGCCTGGTAGAAGCGGCACCCATTCCCGCTGGTTCGGATGGCTTCGAGCAGGCGGGTCGTCCCCAGGGCAACCACATCACCGGTGTACTCCGGCTGCTCGAAGGAGATGTGGACATGGCTCTGTGCGGCGAGGTTGTAAACCTCATCAGGGCAGATCGTCTTCACCAGTCGGTTGAGACCCCCTGAGTCAGTCATGTCCCCGTAGTGGAGGACAAGGCTCCGCGGGTTGGCGTCACCGGGCCCCGAATGCCCCAAGTGGTCGATTCGAGCCCGGTTCAGGCTCGACGATCTCCGAACAATGCCGTGGACCTGGTACCCCTTGCCGAGGAGCAACTCCGCCAGGTACGAGCCGTCCTGCCCAGTGATCCCCGTGATTAGGGCTCTTCGCATAGCTGAGCGCAAGCGTACTGGACTCTGCCCGTCACCGTTGGCAGGCTCGCGCGGGGCGCCGCCAGGATCCATGCCCGGGCGGTACGGCGGGTCTGCGGCGGCTGGGCTGATGAGCGAAGTCCATGGCGTCCAGCCGAAGTCGGCCACGGGACCAAGCGCCTGGGGCAAGGGAAATGGGGCTGATTCGGGTGCTGGTGGCGTGCTGGGATGGCCAAAGGGGACAAGCGAATGGGTCGTGAGGCAGAGGAGTCTGCGAGCGGCTGTCTCAGTGGCGGAGGGGCGGCGGCGCTCGGAGACTGGCGCCGGGCTTTCACCCGCGTTCGACAGTTCATCGGCG
>PLTL01000294.1 GCA_003164475.1 Candidatus Dormiibacterota bacterium
TCCGGGGCCCCGCGGGCGAGCCGGTGGACTTCCGACGCACCCTCCGCTCCCACGGGGTGGCCCTGCTGCCGCCGAACCGCATCGATCCTGCCCCATGGGCTCTGGAGACGACCCTGGCGACGTCCGGTGGAATGGCTCGGACGGTACGACTGGTGGAGGCTGCCCCGGGGGTGGCTGCGCTGGCCACGATAGGTGGCGCAGTCGAGGCCACAGAAGCCAAGCGGCTGCTGGCGGTCACGCGCCGCATGCTCCGGCTCGACGATGACCTCTCCCACTTCTATGCGATCGCCGCCACGGATCCGCAGCTCCGCTGGGTGACTCAGGGCGCGGGCCGGATGCTGCGCAGCCCGACTGTGTTCGAGGACGTGGTCAAGACCATCTGCACCACCAACTGCGCCTGGTCGAGCACCGAGCGGATGGTGGGAGCCTTGGTGGAGCACCTGGGTCCCCCGGACGCACTGGGTTGGCACGCGTTCCCCGGCGCGGAGGCGATGGCGGCTGCTGGCGAGGGGTTCTACCGCGAAGTGGCTCGGGCGGGCTATCGCGGCGAGTACCTCAGGTCGCTGGCACGGCAGGTCGCCGATGGGAGACTCGATCTGGAGCGGCTCAATGATCCCGACGTTCCAGACGAGGAGGCTGAGGCCTGCCTGCTGAGCCTGCCAGGGGTCGGTCCCTACGCCACCGCCCACGTCATGCTGACCGCCCTGGGCCGCTACGGGCTGCTGGTCCTCGACTCCTGGACCCGCCCGGCCTACGCGCGGCTCTGCGGCCGGAAGGCCTCGGACCGGACCATCCAGCGGCGCTTTCGGAAGTACCGAGGCTACGGCGGGCTGGCGTTCTGGCTCTTCATCACCCGGGACTGGATCGACGAGCCAGGCTGAGGACCCTCGCCCAAGAGGCGAGGATCCTCAGCCTCCACATCAGGGAAGCTGGGCCAGCTCGGCCAACCCCGCCGCTCTCCACTGGAGCGATCGTTCCGCCCCGCCGAACTCGCAGCTTGAAGCGAAACCCTTCTGACCCGGTGCAGGGCCAAGGCGAGGCGGGGGGGGGCGCGGAGCATGGATCCTGTTGGCTTGGAGGTGGCAGCCGCAGGGCGCCCAGCGTTTCCAAGCGGGACACACCGGAGGAGAGGGCATGCCCCACCGGTTCGGATGGTCCGGCAGGGCGCACCGTCATTGACCCCGACGCGGGTCGGAGCCCCTCGTCCTGCCGGCATCCGCCCCGAGGACGGACCGCGGATGGGGTCTCACGCGGTGGGGCGGGCCCACTTGCGGGTCCAGATCGGCTCCGCTCCGTGGCGCCGTGCCGCTCGCTGCTCCTGGCGCCGGGAGTGATTGCCAACCCGAATGCAAGGGGGGCCAGGGCCGGGGCGCTCGGAGCAGGGGCCAAGAGCCACTCGGTGAGCTCGCCCCGAAGGGACGGCCGCTCCCCCAAGGTGATGCTCCCTGCCAAGGTACGGGTGGAGGACGCCCTCCGGCTGTCGGCTTTGGTCAAGTCGACGCCGGAGCCGCCAGCGGGCTAGGGCGGGTCAGCGGGCGGGCCTCTCTGTCAGCGGCCCGCCGGGTGGCCGCGGCGATGTGGCCGGCCCGGCCCGCCCGGCCCTCCGGGGGACGCTTCGGGCTGGCCGGGATGTCGGTGACGGGGACACCAGCGGGAGGCTCCGGCCACCATCAGGCCCAGCTGCCGCGGCGCCGACATCCCGGGCGGCGGCACCGGGGCGCACCCGCTGGCACGGCCTCAGACCTGCCGTTCCCGCCCCGGCATCCGGCCTGGGACGGCAGCCTGGCCAGCACCGTCCTCTTGATATCCTGAAACGCGGCCAGCTTCGCAACCGGGGCGCTGCTCGACGCTGGCGGGGGCGCCCTACCTGCTGGTCCTGTGCGCCCCCAATGGTCGCCCGTGCGCGACCCTTCGTGAAGGAGAAAGGCATGCCGAGAGTGGTGATCACGACTCCCCTGGAACCGGCCCTGGTCGAGTCCCTGCGACGCCAGCATCCGGGGTTCGAATTCGTCTATCCCGAGGAGTTGCTGGCCATCCCCCGCTATGCCGGCCACCACATCACCGACCCTTCCGACTCGCCGGAGAGGCTTGTGGCCTGGAGGACGCTCCTGGGGGAGGCGGACATCCTCTTTGACTTTGGGCCGTCGGCGCTCCAGGCGGAGCTGAGGGGGCTTCCCCGGCTGAAGTGGATCCAGGCGACTAGCGCCGGGATTGGGCAGTTCGCGCTCCGGGTCGGACTCACCACGCGCAGTGACATCGTCATCACCACTGCCAGCGGCGTGCATGGGGCCGCCCTGGCGGAGTTCGTGGTGATGTCGATGATCTACTTCAACCGCGACTTCGGCGCCGTCATCCGGGACCAGAGGACCCATCACTGGCAGCGGGGCGCGGGCCGTCTGATCTCCGGCCAGACGGTGGGGATCGTGGGGCTGGGCAGCGTCGGTGGTGAGATCGCCAGGGCCGTCAGCGCCTTCGGCGCCAGGACCGTCGGGGTGGAGCGGTCCCTGGTCGGGCGCTCCGCAGCCGGCTGCGGCGTGTCCCGGCTGGTGGCGTTGGAGGACCTGGACCAGATCCTGGCCGACCTCGACGTCTTGGTCCTGGCCGTGCCCCACACCGCCGAGACCGAGGGCCTGCTCTCTGCTCGCCGAATCGCCATGCTGGCACCGACCTGCCTCTTCGTGAACGTCGCCCGGGGTCAGCTGGTGGATGAGCCCGCACTGGTGGCGTCCCTCCAGGAGGGCAGGATCAGGGGGGCGGCGCTCGACGTATTCGCGGTGGAGCCCCTGCCCGCCGCGAGCCCGCTGTGGGACCTTCCCAACGTCCTTGTGAGCCCCCACTCGGCAAGCACCGTTGAGGGTGAGAACCAGAGGATCGTCGACCTCTTCTCAGAGAACCTGGTCCGGTACCAGGCCGGGGAGCCACTGCGGAACGTGTTCAACCGGGACCTGCTCTTCTGAGCGCCGACGGCGCCCCGTGAGCGGACCCCCCCGCCCGGGCCGGCCGCCTATTGAGCCCCGCTGGACCTCCCCGCCGCCCAAAGGGGCGCGCCGGCGGAGGAGTGCCGAGGTGCTCGGCGCCGGTGCCGCCGCGCCCGGCCAGGGCCAGCCGCTCAGGCTACGGGTGGGGGCCGGTCCCGGCACTCCTGGCCCTCGGTCACTGCCAGCCGGACGGCGGTGCGAGACGGCCAGCGTCATCTGATCTGACCAAGGAGCGCCGCCCACTCGGGTGAGGCCGGCGTCGCTGGCCTCCGGATATCGCCGCCCGCGGGTCACCCTGCCCGGGGGCACCCTCTCCACCGAACGCCGGGCGCCCCTCGCCCCTTTGGTGAATGGCCGGGGCGGCTCGTGTAAGGTTGCTCCCGGGTGACGTGCGGGCGCCCAGTGCAAGGTCCCGCGACTACGGCAGGGAGCAAGATCTCATGGTCAACTCGTCGGATCCGGTCGCTGCCGTCTTCCCGAAACGCCTCGCGGCGGTCATTCGCTGGTCGGACGCGGACGAGGCCTACCAGGCGGTGCTGACCGCTGGGCGCTCCGGGATGGGGTCTGTGGAGGTCACCGCTGGCACCCCCCAGGTCTTTGAGCTCATCAGCCGTCTGCGGGCCGAGCTCGGGGACACCTGCGCGGTGGGGGCGGGTACCATCACGGACTCCTCCCTGGCCGAACGAGCGGTTGCCAGCGGGGCGCAGTACCTGGTGACACCGTACCTCGTTCCCGAGGTGGCACCGGTCGCGCGCGAGGCGGGCCTGCTGCTGGTGATGGGAGCCACGACTCCCAGCGAGATTGCCCAGGCGGTCGGGGCGGGGGCGGGGCTGATCAAGATCTTTCCGGTCGCTCCCATCGGTGGTCCAGCCTATGTTCAGGTGGTCCGAGGTCCGATGCCGGACGTGCCCCTGTGGGTCAGCGGTGGGGTGGGCATCGCCGACATTGCCGCCTACCTGAGGGTCGGGGTGCGCGTGGTCGGGCTGACCAACGACCTCTTCCGCCCGGAGTTGATCTCCGCGCATGACTGGGACGGGCTGGGCAGGTTGTGTCGGCAGGCTCTGGCCGCGGCAGAGTCCGGGGTGGCTGTACCCGCCTAGCCAGGCCTGGGGCGGGCCGGGGTCAGAGAGCGAGGGCCGCTCTGGCGCCGGCCGCGCCCTCAACGCCGCGGCCGGAGAAGGCCTCCGCGCCGCGATGGCCGGACCCGCGCCGCAGCCGGCGGCGTTGGGACGGGAGGTGGAGACGGTGACCGGCAGGCCACTTGCACCACGTTGACGATGCCCCCCCGTTGTGCGGTCGACGCGGGGAGCAGACCCACCTCGGGGAGGCGGCGGCCAGGTGTCGCCGGCTCCACCGATGGAATCAGCCGCTCTCCCGGCCTCGCCTCCGGGACCCTGGTCAGGAACCGGGGGATCAGCCCTGACGCCTCCCCGATCAGGAGGGTGGACCACGATCGTGGTGGACGGCCGGACCGGGCCCAAAGGTGGCGGGGCGTCTCTCCCAACATTCGGAGAAAGGGCACCTCCCGGGACCAGAGCGCGGCGAGAGCAGGGTCCTTACTCCCGCCCCGGGGGAGCGGCTGACTCGACACTTCGTCCCCGGCTAGCTGCCAGGTGCAGCTGCGCCCCAGGTGGGTGGGAGCCCCCGGTTCGTGGGCTTGGCGGCGCCGGCAACTCCGAAGCTGGTCGGCGCCACCATCCTCAGCACCACGGGAGCCTCGGCGCTGCGGCAGCCGGCCGCCCGCCGGGCGGCCGAGCAATGGCATCGAGGTCGCGCTTGAGGGGTCAGCAGGTCGCGGTCGGAACCGCCTGAACCACCGCCGGAGCGAAGCCGCCAGAGGCGGTGGGCGAAGCGCCAATAGCCCGTCCCAGGACCGAGTATGCTGGAAATCGCGACGTGCTACGGCTGGCGCTGGACCCAGTCGTCGAAGCGGTGGTCGATCCGTCCCGACTGCGAGATGACTTGATCGCTCTTGGGGCGGCGGTCGCTGCCTGACGACCACCCGGCCCTGGGCAGCCCGCACAGTGATCTCCCAGTTTTATGAGGGCTGATGTGGGACCGTTCCAAGCCACTCCCCGCTGCTGCTGATCCCCGGCCCGACCCCCGTGTCCCAGCCCGTGCTGGAGGCTCTCTCTCGGCCCACCGAGGGCCATAGCAGCCTCACCACGGCTATGGCTCTCAGGCGGATCCAGGAGGGCCTGGAGCGCGCCGTGGGGGCTCGGCCGATGGCCGAGCCGGAGGGATCCCTGGTCTTTGTGCTGGCTGGAAGCGGGACCATGGGCTTGGAGGCTGGGATCGTCAACCTGGTCCGTCCCGGGGAGAAGCTGCTGGTCGTCAACCACGGCTTCTTTGGCGACCGCTTTGCCGCCGTGGGCCGCGCAATCGGGGCCGACGTGGTGGAGGTCTCCTGCCCCTGGGGAGAGCAGGTCGCTCCGGCGGATGTGGCCCGGGCTCTCCGGGAGTCGGGTGCTCAGGTCATGACGGTCACCCACGTGGACACCGCCACCGGGGTGGTGGCGCCATTTCTGGAGTACGCCAAGATCGCCCGTGAGCTCGGCGTGCTGATGGTGCTGGACGCGGTGGCAGGGGCCGGTGGGATGCCGGTGGGCATGGATGCGGCAGGTATCGACGTCGTGATCACCGCGTCCCAGAAGGCGCTCGGTATGCCGCCGGGGCTGGCCTTGCTGGTGGTTTCCGACCGTGCCCTCAAGGTGCGGCGCAAGCTGGACGGCTCCGGCAGCTACTTCCTCGACTGGCTCAACTGGGAGGCCCCGATGCGGGACCCGGAGGGACACTACTTCGCCACCCTGCCGACCAACATGGTGGTGGCGGGTGCAGCGGCGCTGGCTGGGGCCGAGGAGGAGGGCTGGGAGCCGCGGTTTGCCCGCCACCGCCGGATGGCCCGTTCGGTGCGACGCGGACTGCATGCTCTGGGCCTGCCCGTGATTGGTGCGGAGGACATTCTGAGTACCACGGTGACGGCGGTGCATGTCCCGGAAGGCATCGATGCGGTTGCCCTCCGTCGCGGCGTGGCGGAGGAGGGGGTGTCGATCGCCGGCGGCATCGGTCCGTGGAGCAGGACCGCCATTCGCATCGGGCACATGGGTTCGGCTGGCCTGCCGGAGCTGCTCCAGGGGATGGCAGCTCTCGAGTGCGCGCTCATCCGGATCGGAGCGCCGGTGCAGCACGGCGCTGGGGTGGCGGCGCTACTCTCGTCATGGGAGGAAGAGCTCCCGGCCTAGCGGTGCTCCCAAGAGGTAGGCAGTTGGTGGGATGAGGGTTGCGGGGCCGAAGACCCCGTGGCTCTCATCCCATCAACAGGGTCCCCGGGGGCAGGAGGTGCCCGAGCCCCGCCGGCCAACTCTCGGGTGGGCCACCCGCTCCAGATCAGGATTGGTGGCTAGTCCGCCGGGTGCTACCAGAGCCCGGTTGGCCGTGGCCTCGGTCCTCACCCAGTCCAGCCTCAAGCCCTGCTACGGCCGCAGCACTCCGGCTGGCTGGGATCGGGTCGGCAGCCGAGGCCGGACCCCCAAGCCCCGTCAGCCCCTCCGGCCGCCAACGGGCGGTTGCAGCGCAATAGGGATAGTTGTTGACATTTGACAGTTGGCTCTGGCATCTGATAGCCTCTCTAATCTCTGTAACCCGCCGGCTCGGCCGACGTCAACCGCCCCTCTATTCAGGAGAGCATGCCCTATGAGAGGTCGACTGATCACGTGTCTAGCCCTGCTGGCGGTATCTGCCACCATGGTGGCGGGGGTCTCGTCCACCGCTCTGGCCAAGAGCAGTTCTTCCCCCAAGGGAACAGTCACCTTCGCTCTCCAGCCGGGAGCATTCCCCACCTACATCTTGCCGTTCGTGAGCGGGTCCAACTCCAACAACGTCGACCTCTTCCAATTCACCCCGTACATGTGGCGTCCCCTGTACTGGTTCGGCAATGGAAAGGGGGCCACCTCTCAAGCCGGCATCAACTACGCCCAGAGCATCGGCCAGGCGCCGGTGTACTCGAACGGTGGTCGCACCGTGACGATCACCATGAATCGGGACTACCGGTGGTCGGATGGACAACCGGTGACCAACCGGGACGTGGAACTCTGGATGAATATCTTCTTCGTCGAAAAGGACAACTACCTGGCCTACTACCAGGGGAGCATCCCCGACGACGTCACGTCCATGAGCTTCCCGTCGAGCACCCCCTACCAGTTCAGCATCACCTTCAACAAGGCCTACAGCCACCTCTGGCTGCTCTACAACCAGCTGAGCAACATCGATCCCATCCCGCAGCACGCCTGGGACAAGACCTCGGCCACCGGGCCGGTGGGCGACTACGACCTGACTCCGTCGGGAGCGACCGCGGTCTACAACTTCCTCAACTCTCAGTCGGAGACGGAGTCCACCTATGCGACCAACCCATTGTGGAAGGTGGTGGACGGACCCTGGCACCTCTCGGCGTTCAGCGCCGCGACCGGGTATTCCGCATACGTGCCCAACCCCACCTATGGTGGTCCCGGCAAGCCCAAGATCGCCAAGTTGGAGGAGATCCCCTTCACCAGTGACAGCGCCGAGTTCGATGCGCTCCGTTCCGGGGCGCTGGACTACGGCTATCTCCCCATTGAAGACCTCTCTCAGGCGAGCTACTTCACCCAGAAGGGCTACACCATCGACAAGTGGACCGACTTCGGCTTCAACGACTTCTTCCTCAACTTCCTCAACCCCGAAGTGGGATCGATCTTCAGTCAGCTGTACGTTCGTCAGGCGATGCAACGGCTGATCAACCAACCCGAGATTGTCAAGGACATCTACCACGGCGACGCCCAGGCCACCTACGGACCGATCCCGGTGAACCCGCCCAACCCGTACGCGTCCAAGGCGGTCAATGCCAGCCTCTACCCCTTCAGCGTTTCGGCGGCGAAGGCGCTTCTCTCCAGCCATGGCTGGACGGTGCACCCGGGCGGAACCGACGTCTGCTCCAGCCCGGGAACGGCCTCGAACGAGTGCGGGGCCGGCATCTCCCGCGGTGCGCTGATGAGCTTCAACTACGTCGTGTCTACCGGCTCGGCGCCGTTCACCGCCGAGGTGGAGGCGATGCAGTCCGATTGGTCTGACGCCGGGATCCACCTCATCATCAAGCAGGAGCCCCCGCAACAGATCTTCTCGGGACTCAGCCCCTGCTCCAACGGCAACTCCGGCTGCAACTGGCAGATCGTGAACTTCGGGGCTCCCGGTCAGACCCCCACCTACTCGCCGGGGTATCTGCCCAATGGTGCCCAGTGGTTCGCAACCAACGCCTCCAACAATGAGCAGGGCTACAGCAACGCCAAGATGGACTCCTTGATCGCGACCACCGAGAGCAGCTCAGCCCCGTCAGCGCTGCAGGCGTTCGATCTCTACTGCGCC
>PLTL01000202.1 GCA_003164475.1 Candidatus Dormiibacterota bacterium
CGATCGCGGGGGTGTTGTAGGTCTGGTCCTGACGAGAGTTCTCCAATGCCAGCTTGAGGCTAAGAGACGCCGGTACCCACCTGTCCGTGGCCGCCAACCGCTCGGAGCGCTCCACCGCCGCCGGCGAGAGCACGGCCACCCAGAGCCCGCCCTCGGAGGCGAAGCACTTTTGAGGTGAGAAGTAGTAGGCATCCACCTGGGCCATCTCGACGGGAAGCCCACCAGCGGCCGATGTGGCGTCGACCAAGACCAGCTGGCCGTCTCCGCCGATCCGCCGCAGTGGCATGGCGACGCCGGTTGACGTCTCATTGTGGGTGAGGCAGTAGGCGTCCACTTCGGAGCTGGGGCGCGGCCAGGGATGCGTGCCCGGCGGGGACTCGACCACCTCCGGATCGGAGAGGAAGGGGGCCTGGGTCGTGGCCTCGGCGAACTTCGAAGAGAATTCCCCGAAGACCAGATGCTGACTGCGCCGCTCGATCAGGGAGAGTGAGGCGACATCCCAGAAGGCGGTGGCACCACCGTTGCCCAGAGCGACCTCGTAGCCGTCGGGAAGCCCGAATAGCTCCCTGAGGCCATCCCTCACCCGCTGGACCAGCTGCTTGACCGGGGCTTGGCGATGACTTGTGCCCAGCAGAGTTGGAGCCGCGACCATCAGGGCCTGAAGCGCGGGAGCCGGTATCTTAGAGGGGCCACAGCCGAAGCGCCCGTCCGCGGGCAGGAGATGCGGTGGTACGCGCAAGCCCGAACCACCACCAGTTGGCATGAGGAGAAGTGTATTGCCTGGGACGAGGGACGCCTCCACGGGGATCTCCAAGCGGGTCGGGGCCGTGCGTGAATCGGCCATCCTAGCTATCGAGCGCCAGGTCCGCGAGCTGACCGGCGCCGGCCATTCGATCATCTCCTTCGCGGCCGGGGAGCCTGACTTCGCCACTCCCGCTGAGGTGGTGGAGGCGGCAATCCACGCCTGCAGTGACTTCCGGATGCAGCATTACACCCCGGCGGCCGGACTGCCGGAGCTGCGCGAGGCGATCGCGGCCAAGACCCGTCGTGACACCGCCACCGACGTGACCTCCGACAACGTCCTGGTCACCAGCGGGACCAAGCAGGCCGTGGGTCGGGCCTTCACCACCCTCTTGGACCCGGGGGACGAGGTGTTGGTCCCGAGTCCCTACTGGGTGACCTTTCCCGAGGCGATCGCGTTCGCAGGTGGGGTCGCGGTCCTCGTGCCGGCGGACGAGGCCCGGGGATTTCGGGTCTCCCTGGACCATCTGGAGCGTGCCCTCAGCCCCAGGACCAAGGCGTTGCTACTGGTATCCCCGGGGAATCCGACCGGGGCCGTCTACTCCGAGGATCACTTACGCGAGATTGGGAACTGGGCCCTGGAGCGGGGTCTCTGGGTGGTCAGTGACGAGATCTACGAGCAGTTCGTGTATGGCGACGCGGCGTTCCACTCGATCGCGGCAGTGGTCCCGGAGCTGGCTGAGCGGACCCTCCGGCTCAATGGGGTGGCCAAGTCCTACGCGATGACGGGGTGGCGGGTTGGCTGGCTCATCGCGCCGAAGGCTCAGATTGCTGCGGCCTCGAACCTGCAGTCCCATGATTGCGGCAACATCAGCAACGTCTCGCAGTGGGCAGCGCTGGCGGCTCTAGGCTCCGGTCTGGGATCGGTGCACCGGATGCGGGACGCCTTCGCGCGGCGCCGCGAGGCGATCCTGGCCGGCCTGGAGCGTCTGCCTGGGTTTGAGTGCCTGCCCCCTGACGGGGCCTTCTACGTCTTCCCCTCTGTCAGCGGCGTCATGGGAAGGACGCTGGCCGGGCAGCGGGTGGAGAGCTCGGAGCATCTCTCCCGGCTCCTGCTCGACGAGGTTCGGGTGGCCGTGGTTCCAGGAGAGGCCTTTGGAGCCCCGGGCTATCTCCGCTTCTCCTACGCGCTCGCGGACCAGGATCTGGAGGAGGGATTGGCTCGGCTCCAGGCCTTCCTGACCTAGGCACGGCCCGCCGGCTGGAGCTGATCCCTGGCCGCCCTACAGCGGGTCGGGCACCAGCCGCGCGATCTGGCTCGGTAGGCAGTTCCCTCCAGACAGGACACAGACCACCTCGCCGGTGGAGGGGTCGGCCTGGTTCGTGGCCACCCGCTGCTCAGCGATGTGGGTCAGGGCGGCGGAGACTGCGAGGGCCCCGGTGGGCTCCACGACAAGCTTGCAGCGGCTCCAGAGCCACCAGCAGGCATCACCGATCTGCTGCTCGGTAACAGTGACGACCTCGTCGACCTCGGCCCTGACGATCTCCCAGCAGAGCTGGCCGAGCCGCAGGGTGGCGGCCCCGTCGGCAACGGTCACCGGAACCTCCGGCAGCGACACCCGCCTACCACACGCCACCGACAGAGCGGCGGCATTGGCGGCCTCCGACTGCACTCCGACCACGCGCGCCTTGGGCAACCACCTGCGCAGGGCGATGATCACCCCGGAGATCAGTCCGCCTCCGCCCACCGGGACCAGCACCAGCGGTGCCTCGACACCGCGCTCTTGGAGCTGGGCGGCCAGCTCATAGCCGACGGTGGCCTGCCCGGAGATAACGTCCGGGTCATCGTGCGGGTGGATCAACCTAAGGCCACGCTCGGTCGCCAGCTCTGCTGCGATCCGCTCCCGGTTCGTCATGGTCACCCCGTCAGTGATCACCTCGGCTCCATAGCTCCGCACGGCCGCGATCTTGACCGCGGATGCGGTCGCGGGCATCACCACCGCAGCGGGCAACCCCAGCTCCTCGGCCGCCAGCGCGATGGCCTGCCCGTGGTTCCCGGACGAGAGGGCGGCCAGGCCTCGGAGGTCGTTGGCCTCAAGGCCCACCAGGGCGGCGTTGAACGCACCCCTGGTCTTGAAGGAGCCGGCCCGCTGGAAGCTTTCAGCCTTGAGCCAGACCCGGGCTCGCACTCTTTCGTCCAGGAGTCGGGAATGGAGGAGGGGAGTGGTGTGAACTCGACCCCGGAGGCGGCGCAGCGCTTCCTCCACGTCAATTCGCGCGATCTCGGCAGAGGGGGGTGGCATCCGGAAAGAATAGGGGAGACCCGAACGGATCCGGCTAGGAGGAACGGTCCGCGAGGACGGCGGACTGGAACCCTCCCCGTTCAACTTGGGAGCGCTGGAGTTGAGACACGACTGGGGCCACGGCCGGGGGCCAGGGTTGGGCCAGACGATCGCACCCTTGGGGGNNTTGCCCTGAAGCCACCGGGGGCAATGCTGAGCTGCCAATTCCACCCCGGCACCGGGTTCAGCGCTCCTTGCGCCATCCCCTGCCTGGCCGTGGCGGTCGCCGTCCGGGCGGTCGTGGCGGCTGGCGCGCTCTACTGGCGCGCAGCAGGGTCTGGGTCGCCGGAGGATCGCGACGGCGCCGGTCGGCCCGACCAATGGGGCTGCCGAACCGCGGCCTCGGGGGCCACTCCGGGGTTGGGTTCACGGCGTGAATCACAGCTCCCGGATGTCCCTGGCTCAGGCCGTCGGGCTGGTCCTCCAGGCCACCCTCCCCGGCGAGGTGCTCACATATGGCGAGGTCGCCACCCTCGCTGGCCACCCCGGCGCTGCCCGGGCGGTGGGGAACGTCCTAGCCCATTCCCAGGGACTTCCCTGGTGGCGCGTGGTCACCAGCCAGGGACGACTGGTACCGGGGTACGAGTCCAGCCAGGCCGAGCGCCTGGCGGCGGAGGGGGTCGACGTTCTGGGGGATCGCTGCCGGCTGGCGAGCCGAGGCGCCTAGCCCTGTGGCAAGGGTTCGGCCTGGGATCTAAGGTCACCCAGCGGACAGGTGAGGTCGGGGACTCCCACCTCAGCCCCAGCCCGCCGAGGTGGGACATGACCGCTGGCGAAACCTGGGACCGCCGGTTCAGCGAGGCCGACTGGCCATCCAACCGGACCCGGCCCTGGTGGGATGTGTCGATGGTCTGCCACCGGGACGGGCCGTGGACCTGGGCTGCGGCCCCGGTCGCAATGGGATCTGGTTGGCTGCTCGCGGCTGTAACGTCACCGGACTGGACCTTTCCCCAGTTCCGCTGGAGCAGGCCCGTCCACGAGCCAGGGCAGCGGCTCTGGATCTCCAGCTGTCGTGCGTCGACCTGGCCTGGACAGACCCTCCGGCCCCGGGCAGCTCTTCACCGAGGCGGACCTGCTCAGTGCCTTCCCCCGAATCCGCGTGGATCGGATAGAGAAGATCCCACCCCTGCGGCAGGGGGGCCGGCTGGGAGCCGACGTGGTCTTCTGGGGGTGGCGCCCGGCGGGCTTGGCCCAAGGAGCCCATCCCAGCTGAAGGCCGCGACCGACGCGCCGATCACCGCCGGACCGGGGCATGCGTGCTGGTGGAGGTCCCAGGGTCCCGGGCCTCGTCGTAAGGGACCTCCCCGGGGGACAGAGGCTGGAAACCGCCCCGGCACGGCTTGGCTCACGATAAGGTCTCTTATCTATAGCTAAGGCCCAGAGTGCGGACACCGTCCTGCCAGGCCGGTCCTCCTCCCTGGGTATGGCCCCCAACCAGCTGCCTGCAGGGTCTCACCGGCGGCGCCAGGGCACCGGCCGGTCGGAGCGCCAGCGCGTCGGGCTTGACGGGAGCCGGGATGGACCGGCCGCCCGGAACCAGGCGCACGACTCAGCAGGTAGCCGGCGAGACCCCGCTCAGCGGCAGGGGTGCCCGCGTTCCCAGGGCTGCGGCTCCCCTCTACCCCGGATCGTTCCAACCGGCGTCCCGTTCGGGACCGGTCCAAAGAGGACCGATCGCATCCGGCCAAGCAGGGCCTCGGGCTCGAGGTCTGGAGGCGCGAGAAGTACGGGACGTCGGCGCCGGGAGCGAATCACGTCACCGCCAGCGCCAGCCCGGCGAGGCTGTAGGCGCTCCCCATGCCGGTGCGTCGGGGACCACCCGCTTTGGCGATCCCCGCCCTTCGGGAGCCTGCGCTCTGTGCCGCTGCAGCGCACGGAACAGGTCCCCGCGGTCGGCGGCAACGCTTCCGACCACTCGCTGGGGCTGAAGCTGAGATACCGGAAGCCGGTTCGGACCTGCACGATCTGTCACCTGCCCGCATCGCGCCGACGGAACAGCTCCCATGCTCACCGCCGGATCGGGCCGAGCCCGGCGGCCGCGCTACCCAGTCCGACCGCGAGCGGTTGCAGCTCTCGGGAACGCCGCCTCACGAAGGGCGAGGCACACCACGCCATGGAGAGGTCGGCTGCGGTGGCGACGATGTCCCTAGCCCTCCCCCACCTCACCAGGGTCGGGCCGCGTCAGGTCGGTGCGGGAAGGTCGGCCGGCCTCCCACCTGGGGAGTCAACGCCCCGGACGGCGCCACTGCAATCGCTTGCCCTCGCTGCCCGTTGCACCCCAGACGCATCCCCGCCCACGCCGCGCGGCCGGCCCCTGGGCGGGGAAGCTCCTGCGTGGCCCGGTGGCAGAGTGGCAATCTAAGGGCGTGACCGACCGTCCCGGGCCCCCTACCTCACGATTCATCGTGGATCGGGTCCGGCGTATGGCCATCACCACCGTGACGCCCCTGGTGGACGACGGGGCCCGGCCCGCCAAGGCCGTCCAGGGCGAGAACATTCCCGTGCGAGCCTGCGTGTTCACCGACGGGCACCCGACCCTCCGTGTCCAAGTGCGGTGGCGCTCGCTCTCCCCGGACGAGGGCGCCGGCTGGCGGCACTCCCGACTCAGCCCCAGGATGGACGATTTCTGGGTCGGCGGCATGGAGTTCTCATCCCTGGGAGCCGGCGAGTTCCAGGTGGAGGCCTGGGTCGATGCCTTCGACGGTTGGCGGAGCGACTATTGCCGCTGGTTGGAAGTTGGGGCCAGCACGGCGGGAGAACTCCCGATCGGGGTGACGCTGGTCAAGCAGTCACTGCCGGGGTGGCCGGAAGCCGCCCGCCTGGCTGCTGGGGAGCGCCTGGACTCACTGCTCCAGGGGGACCCGTCTGAGATCGAGCGCTACCTTCTGAGTCCGGAAGTGGTCGCCAGGATGGCTGAGGCCCCGGTGCCGGCGACGCCCACCCGCAGTCGTCGCTTCCCGGTCTGGGTCGAGCGTCCCCGCGCCCTCATCGGAGCGTGGTACGAGATGTTCCCCCGCTCCGAGGGCTCGGACGGACAGCACTCGGGCACCCTGGCCACGTCTGAGCACAGGCTCCCGGCCATCGCCGACATGAAGTTTGACGTCGTCTACCTGCCCCCCATCCACCCCATCGGGGTGACCGGCCGCAGGGGGAGGAACAACGCCGCGATGGCTCAGCCGGGAGAGCCCGGCTGCCCCTGGGCGATCGGATCTGCCCTTGGTGGCCACACCAGCATCCACCCCGAACTGGGGAATCTCGAGGACTTCCGCCACTTCGTCGGTAGAGCCGCCGAGCTGGGGCTGGAGGTCGCCCTCGACTATGCCCTGCAGTGCTCGCCCGACCACCCCTGGGTCACCCAGCACCCGGACTGGTTCCTGCACCGACCCGACGGGAGCATCCGCAACGCCGAGAACCCACCAAAACGGTACGAGGATGTCCTGCCGATGGATTTCGAGTGCTCTGACTGGCGGGCGCTCTGGGACGCCTGTTACGACATCCTGGACTTCTGGGTTGGCCAGGGCGTGAAGATCTTCCGGGTCGACAATCCCCACACCAAGCCGTTCCCCTTCTGGGCCTGGCTGATCGCCCGGCTGCGGGAAGCACACCCTGACGTGGTGTTGCTGGCGGAGGCCTTCACCAGGCCGGCGTTGATGGATGAGCTCTCCAAGCTGGGCTTCAGCCAGAGCTACACCTACTTCACCTGGCGTTCCACCAAGGGGGACCTGCGCTCCTACCTCACCCACCTGACCCGCGACAGCGTCGACTATCTCCGACCGAACTTCTTCACCAACACCCCGGACGTACTCACCCTGGAGCTGCAGCAGGGCGGGCCCGAGGTCTTTCGGCGGCGCCTCATTCTGGCCGCCACTCTCTCCCCTTCCTATGGGATCTACAGCGGATTCGAGCTCTGCGAGAACCGCCCTCAGTCCGCCGACAGTGAGGATTACTGGGACTCCGAGAAGTACCAGTACCGGCCCCGGAACTGGGACCAGCCGGGGTCGCTGGCGCCCCTGGCGGCTCGCCTGAACCAGATCCGCCGAGACCACCCAGCCCTCCAACAGCTGCGCCGCCTCTACTTCCACCGGTCGGCCGACCCAGCTCTGCTGGTGTATTCGAAGCACACCGCAGACCGCTCCGACGTGGTCGTGGTTGCGGTCGACCTGGCGGCCGGGCGGCCCCGGCGGGCCCAGTTCTCCCTGTCGCTGAGGCGGCTGGGCCTGCGCCCGGGTGCCCGCGTTCGGGCTCACGAGCTGCTCCGGCAGACGAGCGAGACCTGGAGCGGCCGAGACCACCAGATCGACCTCGACGCTGGCAGCGTCCCCGCCCGCATCTACTGGGTAGAGACATGACCCTGGTCGCCGATCCGCACTGGTACCGCGACGCGGTCATCTACGAGGTGTTCGTTCGGGGCTTCTCCGACAGGAACGCTGACGGCATCGGGGATCTCCCCGGGCTGATCGACAAGCTGGACTACCTCCACTGGCTGGGGATCGACTGCATCTGGCTCCTACCCATCTTCAACTCACCCCAGCGGGACGGTGGCTACGACATCTCGGACTTCTATGCCATCCAGCCCGAGTACGGGACCCTCGACGACGTTCGCCGACTGGTCGCCGAGGCCCACTCGCGCGGCATGCGCGTGATCACCGACCTGGTGGTCAACCACACCTCCGACCAGCACCCCTGGTTCCAGGCAGCCCGCAGCGGGCCAGACTCCCCCACCCGGGACTGGTACGTCTGGAGCGACACCCCCAACCGCTACCCCGGTGCCCGGGTGATCTTCGTGGACACCGAGACCTCCAACTGGACCTGGGACCCGAAGGCCGGCGCCTACTACTGGCACCGCTTCTTCNNGCTTCTTCAGCCACCAGCCCGATCTCAACTACGCCAACCCGGAGGTCCAGGACGCGATGCTGGACGTGATCCGCTTCTGGCTGGAAATGGGCCTGGACGGGCTGCGACTTGACGCCGTCCCCTATCTGTTCGAGGCCGAAGGCACCAACTGCGAGAACCTTCCTGAGACCCATGCCTTCCTGAAGCGGGTGCGCCGAGAGGTGGACGCCGCCTTCCCCGGACGACTGCTGCTGGCCGAGGCCAACCAGTG
>PLTL01000293.1 GCA_003164475.1 Candidatus Dormiibacterota bacterium
TCACGGTTCTCCCGCTCCAGCTCCCTGATCCGCTCCCGCTCCGCAGTAGTCACCCAGCTCCGCACCCCACCGTCCACCTGGGCCAGCCACACCCACCTACGCAGCGTCTCTCGGGTCATCCCCAACTTGGCTGAGATCGACCCCAGCGCCGCCCACTCCGACGGGTACTCACCCCCATGCTCCAGCAGCATCCGTACCGCTCGCTCCCGCAGCTCCTGCGGGTACCTGGTCGGGCTATCCATCTCTCCATCCCCTCAACGAATGGAGTCTCCAGGTTTCCCGGAGCGGTTCACTTTGGTCGGCGTCCCCTGCCGCGGAACAAGGGTGTGGGCGAGAACGGCGGATGCTTTGGGCCGGAGATGTGAGTGCGCAACATCCGCTGCGGCAAGGAGCACGGCTCCGTGGCGCAAGTGGGGTCTCGCTGCCCCCGCCACCCCTAGGATCGCGCGTCCTGCCTTCCCGGAGGCCGCTGAGTACGGCCAAGTTCATTGAGGGACTCCCGAGCCCGGTGCGCGGATGACTGGGGCTGCAGATCCACGGTGGACTGCTCGGTCAGGAAGATGCTGTTGGCAGATGTCCCTTTCGTGATCTGCCAACACACAGAGCGGACGGCGCGCAGCCGTGCGGTGCGGGAGTGGCTGGCCCGGCCGCCCATCGATCGATACGCTTCCATAGAGTCTGACGTTGGGCGTGATCCATGCGATCCAACGCGCAGGGGCTGACAGCGCGGGGTCCCGGTAGCTCGCCACGCCGCGACATGCTGCGTATCCAACACTGGTCGCCAGGGTCGCGATTGCCGCGGCGCCCTCGGTACCTGACGTCCTCTCACCGTGTGTGAATGCGCCCTCAACGGCGGTTCTGCGCCACGTTGACATGGAGGGCCGTGCGATGATATCCTCAACTTTGGCTGTGTCCTGCGCGGGCGGCCTGGGCCGGTTTGGTACCGTCCAGCTTTGGCCCAAGTTGAGCGTGCAAGGATAGTTGGAACATTCGTTGCTGATGTGCGTGTTGGAGTTGTCAGGAGACCAAGATGATTGACGTCAGGGGCCAAGTGGCCTTTCTCACCGGGGCCGCTGAAGGGTTGGGCCACGAGGTGGCCAAGGAGCTAGCCAGGGTGGGTATGCGACTCGCCCTCTTTGACGTCCAAGGCGCCAAGTTGGCGAAGCTTGCGGACGAGCTCACGTCCCAGGGGACAGAGGTCCTGCCACTGGTCGTTGATCTGGCGGAGGCGGGGCCGACCCAGGACGCCGTCGATCGGGCGCTCGCCCACTATGGCACCCCTCGCGCGCTGATCCACAACGCGGCGCTACTTCGCGAGACCTTGTTTGCCGACGTCACGTTCCAGAACTGGCGCCGAGAAGTCGACATCATCCTGCAGGCGGCGTTCATCCTGTCCAAGGCCGTATGGCCTGGGATGGTTGAGAAGCACAGCGGGAGCATCGTGTTCGTATCATCGGGCTCTGCCCTCTCCGGCTTCATCAAGGAGCCCGCCTACACCCCCGGCAAGCACGGGCAGGAGGGCCTGATGAAGGTTCTGGCGCTGGCCGGCCAGGAGTCCAATATCGCGGTCAACACCACGACCACCGGAGCGCCGATCGATACACCGATGTCAGCCTCGCATTACACCGCGGAGATGCGAATCGGCATGGTGCATCCTTCCAGGCTTGCGCCCGCGTTCGCTTTCCTTGCTGGGATCGATGCGACGTTCGCCACCGGTCAGCGGTTCAACGCCTTTCAGCTCTCGGAGGCAATGCAGGTGGCTCGCCAGACGCCGGTCGTCTAGCGGGACCTTCAGAGGTTGAGGGTGCGAGGCGCCTGTCCAGAGGGCGCTGAGGGTCGCTGGGGAAGTCGGTAGAGCTGGTTGGGGGTGACGATCAGGCGTCGTCCCCAATATGCCATCGGGTTCTGCAGGTGTAGGGAGCTCGGTAGCAGTACCAGCTGTTGCTACCGCATGGGGTTAGGTGCTATGGGCGTGCCTAATTGAGCTACCGCCTCGTGAGCAAGCTCATCCGCGGCCACGCCTGCTACTACGCGGTCCGCTCGGCCCGCGTGAATGGCAAGCCCCGCAATGTCGACCAGGTCTACCTGGGCAAGGTCGATGACCTGGTGGCTCTGCGGCAGGGCGCACTTACCCCGACCACGGTGAGGACTCGCCGCTTCGGGGCCGTGGCGGCTCTCTGGCAGCTGGCGGGGGATCTGGATCTCGTGGCCACCATCGGCCGCCACTGTCCGCAACCGAGGAGTCACGCGCGCTCAGTGGGGACCTACCTGGTCCTGGCCGCCATCAACCGAGTGCTGTCGCCACGGTCCAGGCGGGGCTTCGCTGAGTGGTACGAGACAACGGCCGGCGCCGGATCTGCGGGATATCCCCCGACGAGCTGAGTAGCCAGGACTTCTGGCAGGCGATGGACCGGGTACCGGAGGCTGCCCCGGGAGCAATCATGGGTGAGGTGGCGCAGGAGGCACTGGCCCAACTGCCCTGGGGCGATGAGGTGATGGCCTTCGCCTGCACCAACTTCTTCACCTGGATCGACAGCGGCAACAGCCGGCCCGAGATGCCGCGTCGAGGTCGCAACAAGGCTCATCGCTACCACCTGCGCCAGGTAGGGCTGGCTTTGGCCACCACGGTTCACAGTGAGATGCCGCTCTTCCACCACGTGCACGCGGGCAACAGTCCAGATGTAATCCTGTTCTGAGAGGTCTGGCCGAGGTTGGAGGAACGCCTTAGGCAGCTCGGGCTGGGCGCCGCGACAGCGGTCGACGACACCGGCAAGGTGCCCGTGGTCAACCGGCGCCAAGTGGGCAAGAGCGGCATCAGCTATGTGTCCTCGGTGCCGCCGAGCCAGCACCCGGAGTTGTTGGCGGTGCCGCTGGCAAGCTTTCAACCGGCAGGGCATCCGCGTCTCAGCGGGATCCACTACAGCGCCGATCAGCAGATGATCCTGCGCCGGCAGCGGCTGGTGGTACAAACCCATAGCCCCACCCTGGCCAGTGGCCAGCTGGCCGGTCTGCGCCAGCACCTGGCCAAGGCCCAGGCAGCACTATCTGAGCTCCAGGCGAGGCTGCAGCGGGCCAGTCGCCGCAAGCCCTCGGATCCCGAGACCCTCCACCACGAGATCGATGGCATCCTCTCCGGCCCACATCTGCGGCAGGTGGTGACGACCAAACTCGAGGCCGATGCCCATGAACGGCAGCAACTCCAGTTCGCAGTCGACGAGGAGCGGGTGACGCACCTGGTCGACCATCTCTTCGGGCGCCGGCTGTGGATCACCAACCATTTGGACTGGGAGCCGGCGCGGGTCATCCTGGCTGCCCGAGGTCAGAGTGAGGCTGAGGAGGCCTTCCGCCAGCTTCATGCCGAGCGGGCTGTGGCCTGGTCGCCGATGTGGCCCTGGTCCGACCAGAAGATCCAGGTGCACGGTCTCTACCGTGTCCTGGGCGTGATGCTGGTCTGCCTGCTCCAGCACCGCGCCGCTGCCGTCGGCGACACCAGGGAGCCGCGGGCGCTGATCGCCGACCCGGACGAGGTCACCGAGTCTCTCCTGACCTAGCCTCGAGCGGGCGGAGGTCGAGGCCGTGCCCGGACTGCGGCGGTCATCAGCGAGACTACCGTTCGCCAGCAGGGCCTCCTCGAGGCCACCCGGGCTCTAGCCATCGGTCCGTAGGTACGACGCCTGCCTACGCCTCTCCCGAGTTCAATCCAGCCACTTCGGCCGCCTCCAACTGCGCCCCCTCCCGCCCCAGGCGCTGTACCACCTTGCGCACCGCCTCAGGCTCATTGGCGATCGTGTCGTCACTGTACGGAGCACCCTCCGCCTCGGCCACCGCGACAGCGATGGTGGCCTTGTACAGGTCCAACCCCAACCATCTCGTCCCCTGCCTTATCGGACCGGCCTCCGTGCAGGTGGTTCCCCGCGGGATCTGCACTTGCTGCAGGCGCAACCCCCGACTTTGCACGAGCCGGCCCTTCCATGTTGACTAGACTTACCCAGATGGTGGCTGTCCGGCCGAGCTCCTCGGACCCTGTCTTGGAGAGGGGGCGCCGATTCGACGTGGCACAGGCCCAGAACCGCTGCATTGAACGGAGCGCCCGGCATTCCGCAGACGAGCGCAGCCGCTGCCGAGCGGGGATTGGCGTGCTCAAGAAGGGGCTGCACGGCGCCGCAGGCGATCTGGCGGAGGGCGTCGGCCTGGGCCCCCGCCACCCGGTCTCGGGTTCTGGCGTGCCAAGGCCGTATCGAGTAAGTTATTAGCGGGCGGGGGATGTGGCAGCCGAGTCTAAGCAGTCGCGCGTGAGCGAGAGCAGGCAGCTGTGGTGGAGAGCGTCAGTTGCGGGGTCGTCAGGACCCAGGAATCCCCGCTCCGGCCTTGGAGGCCTCAGGGAGCTGGCTCGCGCGTGTAGGGTTGCGGGCGAGTCCGGGCTGAGCCGGCGGGCGCTCGCCACCTGGCAACTGCGGAGAGTCTCATGACCGCGCTGCTTCGGCTGCTCGTCAACGAGGTCGAGCGAGAGGTCGGACTCCCCTCGGGCACCAGCCTGCTGGATGGGCTGCGTGATGGACTGGGCCTGACCGGGACCAAGTACGGGTGTGGCGAGGGAGTCTGCGGAGCCTGCACGGTTCTGGTCGACGGTCAACCCGTGCGCTCGTGCGTCACTTCGCTGGGCGATGTGGTGGGCCGTCGGATAACCACCATCGAGGGATTGGCGGGGGAGGGGCAGTTACATCCCGTGCAGCGAGCTTTTCTGGAGGAGGGGGCCCTGCAGTGCGGGTTCTGCACGCCGGGGATGGTGCTGGCCACCGTGGCCCTGCTGGCGCGCGAGCCCGACCCCGACGATGGGCAGTTGGCGGTCGCGCTGGCCGGGAACATATGTCGGTGCGGCACCTATCCACGCATTCGCCGCGCCGTCCATCGTGCCCGCGATCTGGCCCGTGATCCAGGCGGTGGGCAGCCCGTGGGCGAGCGTCTCGAGCACGATCTGCCCCAGATCTCGTCCCGAGCCGGGCACATCCCTTGGGACCTGGCCGAGGCTCATGCCCGCGGATACTTCGATCTGCTCTCGGATGGCTTGGTAGCGGTACTGCCCCCAGAGCCGGTCCCGGCAGACCGCTTGGGACCGCGATGGGGCAGTGGCGGAGCCTGGGTGCATGTCGGTGACAGCGGGCTTGTCACCGCCTTCACCGGCAAGGTCGACTGCGGGCAGGACAATCGCACCGCCCTGACTCAGCTGGTCGCAGAGGAACTCCGAGTTGCGGTGGAGCAGGTCGCCCTGGTGATGGGGGACACGGATAACTCTCCCTTCGACGTTGGGACGTTCGGGAGCCGATCGATGCCCGACGCCGGCGAGTGCCTGAGGGCGGCGGCCGCTGGAGCGCGTGCGACCCTGATGTTGGGAGCTGCCGACCGCTGGGATTGCAACCCGGCTGACCTGGTGGCGGAGTCTGGGGCGGTGCGCCTTCGGGATGGCAGTCGCCAGATCCTGTACGGAGAGCTGCTGGCGGGACTGCGGCAGGTCGAGGTCATCTCCACGTCGGCTCCGGTCACGCCGCCCGATCAGTGGCTGATCGCCGGGCAGCTCGCTCCAAGGCTGACGGCCCCCAGTGCCGTCACCGGTGCCAAGCGGTATCCGTCAGATCTGACTCGACCGGGCATGCTCCATGGCAAGATCCTGAGTCCACCCTCCTTCGCGGCCACGCTGCGAACGCTTGACCTGTCCGGGGCTCGAGCGCTTTCTGGGGTCATGGTCATCGAGGAGGATGGCCTGGTCGGGGTGGTGGCTGCGGAGCCCGCGGTGGCGCGGAGCGCCATGGCCGCGATTCGGGCCTCTTGGGATGAGGGTCAGCAGCCCTCAGAGCCCGAGCTGGTTGGCTATCTGCGCACCCACCCGGCGAAGGTTGAGGGCTGGGGCGGCTCCTTTGACCATGAGGTGGGGGAGGTTGACGGGGCCCTGGCCGCGGCTCCGGTGCAGCTCGCCCAGACCTACACATTGGCCTACATCGCCCACGTGCCCATGGAGACCCGGGTGGCGCTGGCGGAGTGGCAGGGAGATGAGCTCACGGTCTGGACCGGGACCCAGACCCCGTTCAACGTGAGGCGCCAGCTGGCCCAGGCCCTGGAGGTTGCCGAGGAACGGATTCACGTCCGGGTGCCGGACTTCGGCGGTGGATTCGGCGGCAAGCACACGGGGGACTTGGCCATCTCAGCCGCGCGACTGGCGCGGGCCTGCGCCGCACCGGTGCGAATCCAGTGGAGCCGCGAGGAGGAGTTCAGGCTGGGACACCTGCGGCCGGCGGCGGTGATCGACGTGCGCAGCGGGACCAGCGCCCAAGGCGAACTGATGGCCTGGGAGTTCACAAACATCAACTCCGGTCCGCAAGCCATCGTTCCTCCCTATCGGATCCCCAGCCAGCGGATCCGTTTCGAGCCCGCCCAATCCCCCCTGCGCCAGGGCTCCTACCGAGCTCTGGCGGCGACCGCCAACCACTTTGCCCGTGAGTCGCATATCGATGAGATCGCGAACCAGCTCGGGATGGATCCCTTGGAGCTGCGCCTGCGAAACCTCGAAGACGAGCGCTTGGCGACCGTCCTCCGGTCCGTCGCCGGGCGAGTCGGATGGGACTGGCATGCCGGCCACGGCGGCAGCGGTGTCGGCATCGCCGGTGGCCTGGAGAAGGGTGGCCGAATCGCCACCGCTGCAGAGGTACGGGTGGATCCCGACGGAAGGCTAGAGGTGGTCCGGATAGTGACCGGCTTCGAGTGCGGGGCGATCGTCAGCCCCGACAACCTGGCTAATCAGGTCGAGGGAGCGACGGTGATGGGTCTCGGGGGTGCGCTTTTCGAGGCGATCCACTTCGAGTCCGGCAGGATCACCAACCCCTCAATGTCCCGGTACCGGGTCCCCCGCCTGGACGACGTCCCGCCCATCACCGTGCTGTTGATCGATCGCAAGGATGTGCTCTCCGCGGGGGGGGGCGAGACTCCGATTCTGGCGATCGCGCCGGCGATCGCCAACGCCATTTTCGCGGCCACCGGGATCCGCATCCGATCCATGCCGCTGGCGCCGCATGGGTTCATCAGGTGAGCGAGCCGGGCTGACCTGCAGCCCGGCCCGACCGCCGCGGGGCCGGGCTGTACCAGGGAAGGAGGATTCCCCGCGGGTCCTCTCGACTACCGGAACTCGAACGGCACGGGCACCACGAGCAGAACGTTGCGATCCGTGGCGCCGCCCCTCCCTTCCGGTTCCTCCTCAGCCCGACTTATCTGTAGAGGCCCCTGTGTCAAGCCCGGGTACCCGATCGGTTGTGGGCCGCGCCACCAGCCGGCGCTACACCTTCAGGTGCGCACCGAAAAAGGCGAGGATCCGGCGCCGGGCATCCTGAGCCGATGCCTCGTGGTAGCCCATCCCTGGCGTCAGCTTGCGGGCGACCGCAAACAGCAGTGGCGCCCTGTCCCCCGACCGGGCGTAGTCGTTGAGGAACGCGTGGCCTGCGTCCGGATACTCCTTAACGTCGTGCTCGACTCCCACGGCCGTCAGCACCCGTTCAATGCGAGCCGCCGCGCCTCGAAGTGAGCGATCTCTCCCCCCGTAGGAGCCAACGATGGGGCAGGCTCCCTTGAGGAAGCTGGCTGAGTAGGCGTCCTTGGGGGCGGTGCCGTAGTTGACACTGGAAACTGCGAATCCGCGATTGGCCGCCAGGAGAAGCGCCAATCCGCCGCCCATGCAGAAGCCGANNGCCTCGCGCATGATCGAGATCACGCCCGCCATCATCCCTCTCCCGGAGTAGAGGTCGGGCACGGCCGCCAGGTACCCATCGCCGGCCAGCCAGGCGGCCTGGTTTCGCACTTCCTGGGTCATTCCCAGCGCGTCGTGAAGGACGACGACTCCAGGCCACGGACCGGGCCCTCGCGGTGTGGCANNGCAACGTGCACCGGCAACTCGCCTGGAGGAGCGGTGATCGGCGATGTCGCCATGCATCCGGCATCGTAGCGTGAGGTGGCGTGCCCTGGTGACTCCCCGGCCCGATTCCCGACACCGCACTCCCAATCGGGCCGGGGAGCCTGCTGCGAGTCGGCTGCCCCCGGGCCGGATGCAGCAGCCGCCCTCGGCAGCCACGGTCTTGAGATCGACAAGGGGTGGTATGTGACTTCCGCTGTCCTCACATGAGTCGGCGGGGGAGTCCGGCGGTTCCGGCGGCGATCCGGATGGGACCCCTTCCCAGTCAACCGGGATCCGCTCAGCGGCGGAGGCCGCGGCTCGCCCCGATCGGCCCGCGAGGACCTGCCGAGCCCCGGTCAGTTGGACGCCGGTCGTGGTCGACGCCGGGGCGCGGCGCTGGCCACCCCCGACGTCGGCCCCGCGTTCGACAGTTCATCGGCGA
>PLTL01000228.1 GCA_003164475.1 Candidatus Dormiibacterota bacterium
CCAGCCGGCGGATCACCTCGGGATGGTTGGAGATCTCCTGTGAGCGCAGCACCAGGCGGTCCCGAAACCGGTCGAAGTTGGCCCGCAGCCCCTCCAGCCCCTCGGGGCTGAGCGAGAACGCGGTGGCCGNNCGTCCTGGATGACTTCGGTGTAGGCCGTCAGACCCTCGAAGGGCCCCTCCTCCAGGCCGAGCAGGACGGCGTTGGCGATGTTTCCGACCCCAGACTGCAGGGGGAGGAGGCGCTCGGGAAGCCGGTGCTGCTGGACCTCATGCTCCAAGAACTCCAGGAGGTGGCCGGCAATCCGCCGCGATGCTTCGTCCGGTGGCCGGAACGGACTGCTACGATCGGGGGCGTCGGTTTCGACCACCGCCACCACCTTCTCAGGCGGGCAGGTGAAATAGGGCGTACCTATCCGATCCCCCGGACGGGTGATCATGAGGGGCTGGCGATCGGGGGGCAGGCGGGTGCCGTAGTAGACGTCATGCATCCCCTCGAGACGCTCGTCCTGCCATGAGTTCACTTCGACGATGACCCGGTCAGCCTGGTCGATCCAGGTCTTGTTGTTCCCCACCGACGAGGAGGGGATTAGCCGGCCGTCCTCGGTGATGCCCGTGACCTCGATCACCGCCACGTCCAGCGGGCCGAGAAACCGTTCCCACACCATCTCAGCGACATGGGAGAGGTGGATGTCGGTGTACTCCATCTGGCCCGTGTTGATCTGCTCCCGGCAGACCGGGTCCGACTGATAGGGGAGACGCATGTGGATCCCCCCGACCGCGGCAAGCGCCCCGTCGAGCTCCGGTGCCGTCGACGCTCCGGTCCAGATATTGACCCGGAATCCCCTCCCGGCCGCGGTGGCCGCCATCATCCGTGCGGCCAGGGCACCGGGGACCACTTTCGGGTAGCCCGCCCCGGTGAACCCGCTCATCCCGACGTTCGCCCCGGGCGGGATGAGCTCGGCGGCCGCGTCGGCGGGCATCAGCTTGCGCCGCAGCGCCGGGCAGCGGATTCGACCCCCAACCGTCCCGCCGCGAGTGCGGGGCTGCGCCGGGGCGGGCGGGGGGACGTGCCTTGACTGATTCATCGGTGAACGGCTCCTCTGGCTCGACTACTCCGAGTTCTTCGTGGGGTACCGAACCCGTGCCATTGTGACAAGTTGGCGGTACCCCGCGATCAGTCGGGGCCGGAAATGCTCGGATACTGGCTCGCGTCCACCGTGGTCCGCGCCAACTGTGCCCACGGGACCTGGCCCAGCACAGCAGCCTGGGCGTGCGATCCCCTAACCTCGTCGGCGCCCGAGCCGGGGGCCCAACGGCGGATCGAGCCAGCCGGGGAGCGGTGATCAGGGGGCCTGGCTGCGCCGGAGCCGGCAGCCACCAGGAGACGCGCGGCCCGGCGGCCGCGTCGCTGGTCCGGGAGACGCCCTGGGGACGGTCCTGGGAGTGGGTTGGGCACGCTGGAGCATGACATAATCCGGCTCGATCGCCAGCGTTCTGGGTGGGAGCCCAACTCTGGTCGTCCACCTCACCGCGGGGATCGGAGGGCAGCGATGGATCGGGGTCGGGTATTCGCGACCGGGTGCGGTGCGCTGGTGGGGCTCATCATCACCATCGCCTTCATTCTGCTGGTGATCGACCACATCAAGTTCTAGCCCCGCTGACCGGTACGGTCTAACCGCTCCCGCCGCCGCGACAGGGGTTGGGCACATCACACCCTGCTCCGGCGGCGTCCGTTCCCCCTGACCACGGTGGCCAGCTGCTCGCCCGCCTCGCCATGGGGCTGGCCCGGGAGTGCCGCCAGGGTCGGCCGGCCACCACCGGTGGTCCAGGTGGCGCGTTGAGGCCGGCGCTCCGTGTCACGCGGTCAGATCGCGTCGCTCGTAGACCAGGATCGAGATGCCTAGAAGTACGATCGGGCAGGCGACGAGGAGAAGCATCCCCGACCCCGCCACCCCGTCGGCGAGGACGGCCGCGCCGCCAACCCAGTGGAAGGGCGACACCGCGGTGGCGAACCCCCTCAAGCCCGGCATCAGCGCCCCAAAGATGTTGAGCACGTACGTCGCCACCGCCAGGGCGGCCGCGAGGCCACCTCCGACACCCGACGACCCGGTCGCCGATGCGACCAGAAATGCCAGCATGCCGAAGCCGACTCCGAGGAGCGCCACGGCCGCCAGTGCCCCAGCCAGGTTGCCCAGGCTCACCCGCAGACCCTGCGACGGGCCGATGACCGCGACCGCAACCCAGACCACCGCCGCCACGGCGAACAGCGGCAGCAGCGCGCCTCCGGCCTTCTCAAAGGCAAGTCGGCGGCGGCGGATGGGTGTTGCCAGGAGGAGATCGATCGTCCCGTTCCGCTCCTCCCCCGCCAGGGCCCGGCCGCCGGCGAGGATGCCCATCACCAGCAGCAGCGCCGGCATGAGGATGCTGAAGAGCTCGGTGCCGAGGTACCCCGCGGGGGAGAGGTAATTAACCCCGGCGCCGAGGAAGGCATCCCGAAATGCCTTGGGCATGGAGTTGAGGAGATGCTGCACCCCGACGCCGCTGCTGTGGATCGTGGGATAGAAGAGGATGTACATCGCCGAGACCAGCAGCGCACCGACGCTCCAGGCCAGGATCGCGCGCCCATGGTCGGCGAGCTCTCGGCGGAAGACGTCAGCGTGCATCGGTGGCCTCCGACCGGTAGTAGTCTCGGAACACCTCGTCGAGGTCGACCTCGGCGCTGTGGAGATCGTGGACCTGGAAGCGCGCCGCGGTCTTCACGACGGCGTCGAGGTCACCGCTCACCGTGAGCGTGAGGGTGCGATCGTTGGAGATGACCTGCGAGACTCCGGGAAGACCCTCGAACNNGAACTCCTTGGCCTCAACCGGTTCGAGGAACTGGATCGAGAGCACGTGCCGTCCCCGCCGAGCGAGCTCATTGACGTCCTGCACGGCCACGAGCCTGCCCTGGCGCAGGATCCCGGCCCGGTCACAGAGACGGGTCACCTCGGGGAGATCGTGGGACGACACAAAGACGGCTGCCCCCCGGTCACGCGCCTCGCGGAGGAGGTCGTGCACGGTCCGCTGGACCAGGGGATCGAGGGTCGCTGTCGGTTCGTCGAGGATGAGCACTTCTGGGTCATGCATCAGCGCCTGGATCACACCAACCTTCTGCCGCTGCCCGTGCGACATGGCCCCGCAGCGCTGGCCGAGATCGCACTCCATCCGAAGCGCCAGCTCCTCAACACGCTGCACCGGCATGCCGCCGCGCAGGTGGCCGAGGTAGGCCAGAAGCTGCCGCGCGGTCAGGTGGGGGTAGAGACGCAGGTCGCCGGGGAGGTAGCCGGTTCTTCTCCGGACCTCCACGCTGTCTTTGTGGCTGTCGAGGCCGAGGACGGTGGCACGGCCCTCGGTCGGCCGGATGAGGTCCAGCAGGCAGCGGATGGTCGTGGTCTTGCCGGCACCGTTGCTNNCAGGTAGCCGAAGATCTCGCCGGCCCGCACCTCGAGGTCGAGCCCATCGAGAGCCCGCCGATGCCCATAGTCCTTGGACAGCGCCTCACAGACGATTGAGTTGGACGTGCCCGTCGCCTTTGGCCCTGGCCCGTTGTCCCCGTGGCTTTGAAAGTTGGTGCCGATCCCAGTCCCCTCGGTGAGCAGATGCACCTATTGGGCAAGTGTATTGAGTGGGGCCGCACCCCCAGACCGCCAGCCCATCCCGGGTACGGTGGTCCGGCACTGGTCGGGGCGCACCAATGACGACCGACGACGTGACCGATGCCGACGGTGAGCAGCTGCCTCCTGGATCGGCTCTCGGCTCGCGCACGACCAGCTGACCGCCTACCACCGGCCACGCGGAGCGCGGCGCAGGCGGTGAGAGACAGCCAGAGCCGCGCGGTCGAGTGGCGCTCACGGGCCGGTGGTTACCGGAGCATGCTTCTCTGGCCTATGGGGCCAAGGGCTATCTGTCCTGGGTTCGAGATAGGGGCGGTGGCGCCCGAGTGCCCCATCC
>PLTL01000377.1 GCA_003164475.1 Candidatus Dormiibacterota bacterium
TGCGGTAGGCCTGCTCTGCCTGGAGAGCGAGGCCATCCTCGTCGGCCCGCTTCCGAAGCGTCTCCACAGAGCGGTGGGCGCTCGGGAGGTCCTCGCCGGCGCCGCGCCGGGCACGCGGGACCCCGGGGCGACCGTTGGGAAGCTTCGGCGCCCCGGCCTTGATGGCCAC
This sequence comes from Candidatus Dormiibacterota bacterium, assembly GCA_003164475.1. Next base: position 170 of record PLTL01000377.1, read on the forward strand.
CGCCCGCAGTTTCTCGGCGGTCCGAGTCGGCGAGGCCCAGTGGTAGTCCTCGCCCTTGGTCAGCAGGTGCCAGGTCAGGATGGCGAGCTTCCGAGCCACAGCGACGAGGGCCACCTGGCTGCCACGGCGGGCGCGGATACGGAGGTAGAAGGCCCGCAGCGGCCCGGGCCTGCGGACAGCGGCGTGGGCCGCCTCAACGAGGAGGCCACGAGCGTGTGCCTGGCCTTGCCGGCTGATGTGTCCGGTGTACGCAGGCTTGTTCCCGGACTGCCTGACACGTGGATCAAGGCCGAGATAGCCCACGAGCTGGTTCGGCCGGGGGAAGCGCGCGACGTCCCCCACGACGGCGACGAGCGCGGCCGCGGTGGTGACGCCCACGCCGGGGATTGTCATGAGCCGCTGGATGCGCGGGTCACCCAGCGTTGTCTCGGCAATCAGCTGGTCCGCCCGGGCGACCTCCCCCTCCAAGCAGTCCAGCTGGCGGAGTGTGCTGTCCAGCTGCTCGCGATCAGCGGGCGGGAGGTTCAGGTGGGCAAGCCACTGAGAGCCCCTCTTCCCGAAGGTGTCGGTCCACGGACACTCCAACAGGTTGCGATGGAGGACGGCCTCCACTCGGTTGCGCAGCCGGGAGCGCTGCTGGACCAGTCCGGCTCGGTGCGCAACCTGGGCGCGCCGCGATCGGGTTTCTGGGTCGGGGATCCACACCTCGGGGAGGAAATCCGCGGCGAGGAGCTGCGCAAGCGTGGCGGCGTCGATCTTGTCCGTCTTCACCTTGGCGGACGCGATGGCGCGCGTGCGAAGTGGATTCGAGACGACGACTCGTCCAGCGTGGGCAGCCAGAACGTCGACGATGGCCCAGGTGTTGACCGTGGCCTCGAGCACCACCTGGTCCTCCTTCCCGAGGCTCCTCGCGAAGGCAAGCAGTCCTGCTGGCGTCGCCTCGAAGCGGTGTCCGCTCGGAACTGCTTGCCCGCCCTGGGCCACTGCCACCTCCGCGAACTGGCGGTGGACGTCGAGACCGATCGATCGCATCCCGATCCTCCTTGAAGACACCCGAGCGGGCAACACGACAACTACGGATCCGCGCTCGTGGCGCAACCGGGCTAGTCGCAAGGGCGGCCACATACTCGCTCGGCCTCGAAGGCCATCGCCTAAACGGCCTGCCCATCCCTGGTGTCACCTTTTGCCCTCCGTCCCGGCGCTGCCAGGATAGCGGGGGCCCTACTTTCATACCCGATACTTGGCTTGGGGGTTGCAGCGAGGCCGCGCGCTGCTTGGATGCCACCTGCAGCGATCACCTTCCTCAGGAGGGAGAACACCCATCGCCCGGTCCTGGACCCCGTGCAGCGCCTCGCGCCGAGAGGGTCCTGGACTCCCGAACGCGCGACGAAGTGCCAACTAGTTCCTGAACCACCCATTACGGAACCAGCTGGTCGCGGGTGGTCCGTGCCATCGAGGCCGGCGGCCTCACCAGAGCCGAGGCGGCCAAGGAGCTCCATGCGCGCAAGGCCACGCTCATCGAGGCCCTGTGATCGTTCCCGAAAGGGGGTGCCTCAGCGGTCGCCTGCACCCACTTCGATCAGGGGAGCTGAGCGAACGTTCCCGAAGGAACTCCTTCCGGAACTAGCTTGCACTTCGTCGCGCGTTCGGGAGTCCGGGGCCGACGAGTATGAGGACAGCCTGGCTCACACCGCGGCAGGAGGCGGGGGCGGAGGCAGCGCGGCACCGGCACCGTAGAGCTGAGCCGGTGGCGGCGGGGACGGCACGAATTGCGCGGCGGCCATCTGGCCACGCTTGAAAGCGTCCAGCGCATTCAGATGACGGTTCACGTACGGTCCACCGGCGAACCACATCCCCGACCAAAAGAACGCCCTGCCCACGGAGAGCGGCTTCGTTCCCCGGCTGAACTCAGCCGCCCCGAAGGTGCTCACCTCGGTCTGCCGGATCAGTTTCAGATAGCGCCACCACACCACCCAGTCATAAACGGGGATGAACAGACGCCACGTCGCCTGTCCCTTCACGGGTATGTTGAACTCCTCCCTGAGCCACCGCACCACCTGGGCGTGCCAGACGAGCACGTAGATGCTCAGAGTGAAGATGCACTTCGTCTTGAAACCTCTGAACCTCATTTGACCGACCTTCTCTCTGCGCCGCCGTTGGGCTCGGAAGGGACCGCGCTCCAGACAGTCAGGCGGCCGCAATTATGAACCGACTGATAGCCCACTCACAGGAGCGGTCGGGAAGCCAAGGAATGCTCAGTCTGGAACTCGGCCCTCGCCTACCGCCGCCGGCGAGGCCAGCGGTCCGGAGGGTCCAGGGGATGCGTCTCGGCCGGCCGCCAGTCCTCACCGAGCAGCTGCGCCGGCGGATCCGGAGGGAGCGGACCCGCGGGTTGACCCTCCAGGCCATCGCCGACCGGCTCAACGCCGCTGGCGTCCCCACCGCTGGCACCCCAGCACCATCCGGTACGTGGTCGCGTCGGCGTGAGGTACACTTGTGCGTATGGTCCCAGCAGAACGACAAGTTAGTCGGCGGGCTCGTGAGGCAGGGCCCAGGACCATCCCGGTGTTCCAGTCCGAGAGGCCGACATGAGCGGGCTTTGGACTGCGTGGGCACGGGGACCCATGGCCCCAGCCCAGGTGTTGCGTCGGCCCCTCTCGCCCTGGGCGGCGGCACTGGTTGCCCTGTGCTGGATCGTGACGGCGCCGCTCGTCTTGGTCGTCGGGATGGTGGCCGAGATCCTCGGCCGGGCCCTGACGGTCGCGGTCCGGGTCGTGGTCGGAGTGTTTGCGCTCGGTGCCGTGGTGGCGCTTCTGGACCTCTTTCTCACGCACACCTGAGCAGCGGCCGCCGGGGCCGGGGTCGGTGCCGGTCAGGCCGCCACCTCCTCGCCGGCGGCGCCGGCAACGGCGTCGAGCACCCGGTGTGCGGCCGTCTGGATGCGCTGCGCCGACTCGGCGATGGCGCGCCGGGCCTCGTCGCCGCCCCCGGCCCACACCGCCAGGTAGCCGAAGGAGTACTCGGAGGTGTCGAGGCCGAGCCCGGCGCACACGATGAACGCGACCGACTCCGCCTCCAGCTCGCAGCGCTCGCGGGTCAGCTCCGCCCGGTCGGCGTGGAGGATGGCGTGGGCGAGCTCATGGGCCAGCGTCTTCGCCTGGTGGCGCTGCCCGTTCCGCACCTCGATGCGGATGCGCCGCAGCGCGTGGTTGCAGTCGCCGTTCACGCCGTCGGGCAGGTAGTCCTCCTCGACCGTGAACTGCAGACCGTGGGCCACATCGCGCAGCTGCGTGTACCAGTCCTTCGGGTCACTGCCCTCGAGACGGCTCACCGGGGGCGCGGCCAGCTCCTCGCCATCCGTTTGGCTGACGTCGAAGACATGAGTTACCCGGAACGCGTGGGGCCTCCCGGCCACCCATCGCTCGTCCCCGGAGTCGCCGTCGACGACCCGCAGCCGCGGGACGACCGGAGCCAGGATGGCGATGCCGTGCTCGCCCTTGCGCACGTGGCGACCGAGGCGGAGCCAGGCGTGGAAGCCGGCGACGCGGGTGGCGTCGGGATGCTGGGCGGCGATCAGGAGGGTGTTGCCCCAGCTGTACCGGTGGAAGCGCCGCTGCACGTCCAGCCAAGCGCGCCAGGCCGTGGAGTTGGTGAGGTCCGCCACGCCGTCGGCGAGGGTGGCGAGCAGCTCGGTTGCGGTGGTGCGTTCCATGGGACGGTCCTCCTGTGGTGTGACTGCGATGCGCAGCGACACGGCGGAGGCCGAGCGAGCGGAGGGAGGAGCCGCAGGCTCCAACGTAGTGGTGCCCGGAGCTCAGGAGCGAGGCCGGAGCACGCTGCCCAGCAGAGCAGCCCGCCCACAGGGGGGGCGGATCCGGGATGCGGCCGCTTCGAGGGCACGCCCCGACCAGACGCGGCAGCCCCACCGCCTCGGCAATACTGGCCACCGAGCATGGAGCGGAGAAGACCTGACCAGCACCCGCTGGACCCGTTGTCCGCCCAGCGTCGGATCGGGGCGCTGCTGGCCCGGACGCGGTCTCTCGGACAGGCCGCGAGGCAACTACCTGCGGACGACGCTCACGGCTTGCCCGATGGTCTGATGGGGTCGCTCGACACCACGATCATCCAAGCCCTGGAGATCCGAGCCGTCCTGCTCGCCGAATCAGACCGGGCCCCCGATGCAGCCCGCAGCGTT
>PLTL01000276.1 GCA_003164475.1 Candidatus Dormiibacterota bacterium
CCTTCCGGCTGCCGCTCGACGAGGGCTTCATTGCTTCCGGACCCTCGCCGCACTCTCAAAGCAAGTGCCGGAGGATGGCTCCTACGAGCGGGTGCGACCTACCGACTGCCGGGTGGTCGGCCTGGTCGGGGCGGGCGGGATCGAACCGCCGACCTCCACTTCCCAAAAGTGGCGCCCTACCTCTGGGCTACGCCCCGTTGGGCTCAATACTAGGCTGCATGCAGGGGCAGACGATCGGGCAAGGAATAAGGGGGACTTGTTGCAGGATAGAGGGCACTTAGAGCCTATCACGGGTCGATTCTGATCTCAAATCGGCCTGTCGGACGATTACCCTGCTTTGGGAGCAGGGGGTCCCCGGTTCGATCCCGGGCGTCCCGACCAGCCTTCCTTCGGAGGCCGGTTCTGAACTCAACTACGGTACTTGCTTGGGGTCCGAAGATGCTCCCGACGACGGCCTAGAAACCTCCGGCTCGCATGAAGCAAATGCTCTAGTAGGACAGCCTTGTTGGCAAACGTGCAGTCGAGCCGCTGCGATCGCGGCACATCCAGCGAGGCAGCTGGCGGCGAGCGGAGGCGCTGCGATGGCCAGACCCCTCGCCCTGGTCCCGCCACCGCCGCATGCCCCCCCGCTGGGTTGACCGGCCGATGCTACCAATGGCAGGGTATCCCCGTGAGCTGGTCCCCACGGCCGGCCCTGAAGAAGTCGGTGACCATCGATCCCGGCGTTCTCGAGAGCCTAGGTTCCGATCGCCGCAGCAACCTCTCTGCCACGGTGAACGACAGCCTTGCGCTGGTCGCTGCCCTGGACGCGCAACGTCAGCTCGTGCGCGACTGGGAGGAGGAGCACGGTCCCTTCACCGAGGATGAGCTGAAGCCCTTCCTCGACGTGGTCCTCAGGGCCCAGCTCGAGACGACCCTGCGCGGTCTCCGAGGCTCTGCGCGACGCCCCGCCCGTGGCCTGAGCGTACCCGCGTCCGGACCGAGACCGCGACGCCCCGCCGGCATCGCCACGGTGGCGACGATGGACACTGGCTGGCTGGTCGCGGCGGAGCGCAACCCCGCCGCGGCCCGACGTCACGTCGCGGCGCTCACCCGGGTCGGGCAGGTGCTGTTGGTCACTCCCGTCGTCGTCGTGGAGGCCAGGCAGGGTCCCGGCGACGAGGGTGAGCTCCTCGTCGCCCTGGCCAAGCTCCGCCGCGAGCCGATCCTGCCCGAGGACGGAGACCGCGCGGCCGAGCTGCTCCAGGAAGCGGGCCGCCAGGCAGCGGACCCCGCAGCGCGGATCGGGACGATGGGCATCGTCGACGCTCTGGTGGCCGCGGTTGCCGAGCGTCGCGGCGGGATCGTCTACACGGGAGATCCCAAACACATGACGTGGCTGCGCGATGCCGGAGCCCGCATCACGGTGGCGCCGGTCTCGTTCTGACCCGCGTGGCGGCAGCTCCTTGCCGTCTCGGTCTGAGGGTAGAGGAGCTCCGTGAGGCTCGTGAGAGGCTGAGGGCGATGCGCACCCCACGGTCGTCGTGGTCGCCGAGGAGGGCAGCGGCCTGATCGGCTCGGTGCCGACCCTTGGGGGCTGCTTCACGCAGGGGCGCGCGCTCGCCGAGTGCCGTGAGCGCGCCGCGGAGGCGATCGCCTTCCACAGCGCCGACCCCCAGGCCGATGGGAGAGCCGATCCCGGACCAGTTGGGGACCGCCGCAACTCCCGACGGCCACCGTGGCTGTGTGAGCGGCCGGGGGGGGAGCGTGGCGGACCCGGGGCAGAGGCCGTCCCGCCGTCCCCACTGTCCTCCGACCGCGGGCGCGACGGGGACGGTTGCCCGCCTCGGTGACGCCGTCAGCCCTGAAAGGTGTCCGCCGGGGCCGGCCCTCGTAACACTGCCCCCTCTCGATACATGGCTGAACTCGGACCTGATCCTGGTAGAGGCCGAATTTCCCGGTACCGAGAGCATGGCCATGGGGCCTGTCGATACGGCGGCTCGAGGAGGAAGTGATGAGCTGTCTCCGTCTCGTCGCGAGCACCGTTCGCAATCCACGGCCGCGTCGGAGGTGGGCCTGGCTGTCAACCGCTCTCTGGGGACTGGTTGGCGAATCTACGCGTCGTGCCGGGTGGCGGGCGGGAGAGATTGGGCGCGATGTGGGGACCCAGAGGAGACGGCGCCAATCGCCAACCCTGGCACCCCCGTCGACAACAGCTATCGGAGGATGGGCTGCGGCGCGATCTGCACGCGTGCCAGCCGCCGGCCGGATCCAAGGTCGAGCGGATGAGGGTTGCTCCGGCGTCGTACCACGGATAGTCCGCGAAGTCGGCGGGCCGACCTACTTAGGTGGCAACTAGCCGGTTCTGCCGCCGAAGATCGACTCGAGGTTGCGCCCGAGCCGTGTATCGATTCCCATCGACAACGAAGTCCGGAGCGCACTGCGAGGCAATTCAATATGCCCCATCCGGGGGCACCCAAGCCCGATGGGGGTCTCTGACCGGCCATCGACGATAATGGCCCAGTAGTGGCGAGGATAGTCCTGACGTTGTCGATCCCCGGACCCGCTGAGGAGTGGCTGCGGCAGCGGGGTGATCTCCAGGTCCTAGGCGCGGTTCTGCCTCCCGACCGATACCGTGAAGCGATTCGGGGAGCTTCCGCGCTGCTCCCCTGGGCGGGAGATCGGATTGACGAAGCCGCCCTGGACGCTGCAGGGCCTGGCCTCAAGGTCGTCTCCAATTACGCGGTTGGACTTGACAACGTGGACATCGCGGCCTGCACCCGCCGGGGGATCTTCGTCGGCCACACACCTGATGTCCTCACCGATGCCACTGCCGACCTGGCCATGACCCTACTGCTGTCCGCTGCGCGCCGGGTGGTGGAGGCCGACCGCGAGATGCGCGAGGGGCGCTTCGGTGGCTGGGAGGCCCACTACCTGCTGGGTCAGGAGGTGACCGGGGCGACCCTGGGCGTAGTCGGGTTCGGCCGGATCGGCGAGGCGGTAGCCCGGCGGGCGGCGGGCGGGTTCTCTATGCGGATCCTCGCGTACGAGCCCATGGGCGTGCGGACGGTGCCAGGCCTTCAGGTGGAGGAGTGTGGTCTTGAGCGACTGCTGGCCGAGTCGGACTTCGTCACCTGCCACGTGACGTTGACGCCGCAGACCCACCACCTGATCGGTGCCGCCGAGCTGGCTGGCATGCGCAGGAACGCAATCTTGATCAACACGTCCAGGGGCCCGGTGATCGACGAGGCTGCCCTGGTTCGTGCTCTCCAAGAGGGAGTGATCGCCGGCGCTGGGCTTGATGTCTATGAGGATGAACCGAGGATGGCGCCGGGTCTGGCCGATTGCACCAGTGCCGTGCTGCTGCCTCATATCGGCACGGCCACCTGGAAGACCCGGGAAGCGATGGGTGCGCTGGCAGCTCGCAACATCCTGGAGGTACTTGACGGCCGTCCCCCGGTCGCCTGGGCCAACCCGGAGGTGTCTAGCCGCACCTGACCCGGGAAGCCGATCCTCCTGCCGACACCTACCGAGTAGGCCTGCGGATCGCATCTGCAGTGTGCCCGCACCCCACCGTGTGTGATAAGGGCGGGCGGGACCAGGGAGTAGGGGGGCCTGCTGGCCAGACCTGTCCAGCGGCAACCGGAACACGGCACCTGGGCCGCCGGCCAGGTCCCGAGGCTGCCCAGACACAGCTGACGGTGGTGCTGGGCGAACGGGTCCGTATCCTGACCGATCTCGCAGGCGCTGGTGCGGCGCCGACGAGCAGCGCAGCCTGGGGTCCAGTACCGCGTGCGGCGGTGTAGCAGGTGCCGGCCCGAACGCCGCGATAGCGTAGCGAGGCCAATCACGTGACCATGTCGAAGCCGCCCGTCAGCTGATGACCCGAGTCTCGCCCGAGCCAGCGCCGCGGATGATCGCGGGCGCGCGGAACGCCGGAACGCCGGCCCTCAGGGGGAAGGAGCCGGTCAGGTTGAACGCCTCCAAGATCCGCAGGGTCTCTTGTAGGGGATGCACCATCCCGCCCCTCGTGTCCGGAAGGGCCATTTCTATCCTCACAGAGGCCACTGACAAGCCGCCCGGGAAGGTTGCTTGGCCGCCGAGGCGGGATCGTGGCCGATGGGGGACTCCCACCGACGCCGGCTTGGCGGACACCGGGACCCAGGGTTGGCAGGGCGCGTCTGAGTTCGCTCCGCTACCGGTTTGGCGCGGCATGGTGCCAACCGATGCGAGCAAGCCCCTTGCTTCTCCGGGTGTGGTGGGTACCCTTCGAACCGTAGAACATCAGGCTATAATTGGTGCATTCAGCGCACCGGGGGATCACTCAGTGAAACTATGGTGACGCGCACCCTAGGTCGGGGCCTCGATGTCCTGGAGGCGGTGGCGCGAGGGGACGGTGATGGGCTCGGGCCGTCCGTGATCGGCCAGCAGGTTGGTTTGGACAAGGCCACCGTGACGCGCCTCCTGCGCACGCTCGTCGAGGCCGGTTACATGACCCAGGACGAGAGGACCAGGCGCTATCGGCTCACCGGCAAGATCCTCTGGCTGGCCCATTCTGTCACCACCCACCTCGATCTTCGGAGCGTCGCCCGCCCCCACCTGAGAGCCCTGCGCGATGAGCTCGGGGAGACCGTTCACCTAGCGGTCATCGACGACCTCCGAGTCGTCTACGTCGACAAGCTGGAGGGTGACAACAGCATCCAGCTGGTCTCCGCCATCGGCCAGACCATGCCCCTGCACTCCACCTCGCTAGGCAAGGCGGTGCTCGCTGCCCTGCCGGAGGAGGAGCGTGAGGGGAAGTACGCTCGGATGGACTTCCTGCCGCGGACCGGCAGGACGATCCACGATCTGGTCACGTTCCGGGCGGAGATCCGGCGGACGCAGCGCCGCGGCTACTCCACCGACGACCGTGAGAACGAGCCGTTCGGGGCGTGCGTCGGGGCCGCAATCGTCGGAGCTGATGGAAGGCCGGCTGGCGCGATCAGCGTTTCCGGTCCGTTCTTCCGCATCCACGACCGCTTCCAGTACTTCGGCGAACGGGCGCGCGCCGTGGCCGGAGCGATCGCCCAGGAGCTCGGCGCCGACCCCGGCGAGCCGGCCGACGTGGGCGGTCGCGACATCTCCGAGGTGACCTGATGCCCGCCCTGGGGACCGGGTCGAAGCTGGCCGGCGTATTCGCGCCGATCAGCACGCCCTTCGCTGCAAACGAGGACGTCGACCACGGGGCTCTGCGGTTCAACCTGACGCGCTACGCGCAGAGCGGGATTCTAGGCTACCTCGCGCTGGGGTCCAACGGCGAGAGCCGGAGTTTGGCGGAAGACGAGAAGCTGCGCGTACTCGAAGACGTCGTCGGCCATAAGGGCGTGGGGCAGGTGGTCCTCGCCGGTGCAGCGTACGATGGGCAGCGTCAGGCTGAGCGCTTCCTCGCGGCCGCCGCCGACCTTGGCGCCGACTTTGGACTCGTCCTGCCGCCAGGCTACTTCCGGGCGCAGATGACGGATGAGGTCCTCTATCGCTACTTCTCCTCGCTGGCCGACGGTGCGCGGATCCCGCTGCTCCTCTACAACGCCCCGGGCTTCTGTGGCATCAGCCTGAGCCCGAACTTGGTCGGGCGATTGGCGGCGCATCCCAACATCGTCGGTCTCAAGGACAGCGCGTCGACTGGCATCGAGGGCTTCCTGCCCTTCCAGGGCAAGTCGTTCCAGGTCCTGGCGGGGTCGGCCAACTTCCTCTTCAGAGCCATGCTGGGCGGCTCTCCCGGCGGGACAGTGTCGCTGGCCAACTCTTTCCCCGAGCTCGCCCTCCAGCTGTTCCGCTACGGGCAGGCTCGCGACGAGGCCAAGGGGGCCCTGCTGCAGGACCGCGTCACCCGCATCAATGCCGCCATCTCCGGAGCTCACGGTGTGGCGGGCGTCAAGGCGGCCATGACCCTCGCCGGGTTCCGGGGCGGCATCCCGCGCCGCCCCCTGCTTCCCTTGGGGCCGGCTCAGGTCCGGGCCCTGAGGGCGGTTCTCACCGCCGAGGGACTCCTTCCATGAGCCGCGATATCCTGGCCATCGACGTCGGGACCAGCGCGCTCAAGATCGGCGTCTTCGGCCCCGATCTCGAGAAGCGTTGCGAGGCTCGGCGCGGATACGCGCCTCACATCTATGACCGCGGCAAAGCGGACATTGACCCCGAGGCTTGGTGGGATGCGCTGCGCGAATGCTGTCTGGAGGTGGCCCCCGGGCTTGCCGGCGTTGGCCTCGTGTCCCTATCTGTCACCACCCCAGGGCTCACGCCGATGGCCGCCGACGGAACAGCGCTCGCGCCGGCCGTCCTCTTCCTGGACGGGCGGTCGTATGCGCAGTCGGCCGCCATTCGCAACCTGGTGGGAGAGGAAGAGTTCCTCGCCGAAACGTGCAATCTGCCCGTCTCGGGTGGCTCGTCGTTGTCGTCCATCCTCTGGTTCCGGGATGAGCAGCCGGAGGTCTGGATGGCGGCCGCCAAGTTTGGCCACTGCAACACCTATCTCGTCAAGCGCATGACGGGCCGGTGGGCCATCGATCCGTCGACCACGTCGATCACGGGACTCTACAACACCGCCTCTAACGACCTCACCTGGAACCGGACGGTCCTGGGCCTCTCCGGCATCCCCGAAGACAAGCTGCCACCCCTCATGCACTCGCAGCAGCGGGTCGGTCTTCTGCTGCCCGAGGTCGCCGAGGAGCTCGGGCTGCCTGGCGGTTGCTCGGTTCTCTGCGGGGGCAACGATGCGGTGCTCGCCGCGCTGTCGGGAGGTCTGACAGAACCTGGCGACATCAACATCATCAGCGGGACTTGCGACATCGCTAATGTCTGCACCGACCGCCCGATCGCCTCGCCCAACTTCAACGTCCGCTGCCATGTCGTGCCCGGTCGTTGGCTCACCTTCTTCGTGCTGAATGCCGGCGGGACGGCGCTGGACTGGTTCCGCCGGATTGCCTGCAGCGAGCTGGGCGAGGATGAGTTCTATGATGGGTACCTTCCGCGCGTGCTCGACGAGTTCTTTCGAGCGCCTGACCTGGACATCCGCGAATCCGAACTCCCCGAGTACGTGCCGTACCTTGGGGGCAGCCGGTACTCCCTCGATCCACTCAAGGCGGCACTCAGCGGTCTGACGCTCGAGACCACGCGCGAGGACCTGCTGCTCAGCCTCGTCCGTGGCAACGCAACATACCTCGGTGAGAACCTCAAGGAAGTTACCGCGCTTGTCCGCGTCGGCCGCCGGGTGGGGATCTCCGGCGGCGGGTCGGGGGTACGCGGCATGCTCGAAGCCAGGCGCCGCTGGACCGGCGAGTACGAGTACGTGTTCCAGGACCAGTCATCACTGCTCGGCGCGGCGATCCTCGGCCAGATGAGTCAGTTGGGACGGCTGCCCGGTTCCGGGCAGGTCACTGCGGGAGACATCTAGGAGGAAATCTCATGAGCGGTATTGGCACCGGCAGCACGACTTCCACTGACGCGAAGGGGGCGGCCCGCGAGCTGGTCGAGCAGGCGAGGGCCGGGATCGTCGGTGAGCCGACTCTGGCCATCCTGTTCGCAACCACTCAGTACGACAGCGAGAGCCTGGTGTCCGGGGTGTCGGAGCTTCTCGGCGGGGTCCCTCTGTGGGGTGGCTCGTCGTCTGCCGGTGTGTTCCAGGACGGTAGCTGGGTCACCAGCGATGGCGGAGCGGCGAGCNNTGATGCTGATCGCCGACCGTCCGGCCGGGGTCGGCGTCGCCCCTGTCGGCGACAATGCCTTCGAGGCCGGCAAGAAGGCTGTGCAGGAAGCGCTGCAGCAGCTTGGCGGGGATGCCAGCGCCTTGCTCACCATCGCCTTCATG
>PLTL01000367.1 GCA_003164475.1 Candidatus Dormiibacterota bacterium
CACCGGCTGAGCGGTCGGCATGGTGCTAGACGACCAGCGATTGGCCACGGGCAGCGAAAGCGGCGAGCTCATCAAGGTAGGCATGTTTGACTGCCTTCGTCCCAGTTCGCACGTCGCCGTGCAGCGCTCGCCGAATGCCATGTCGGGATCAGCGAAAATGAGCTCACAGCCCGCAGTAGCCGCCAGCACCGCCGCCTCGCACGCTGCGGTGCCCTGCCGCCGACGCGCCTTCTCCGGGGGTCCCGGCTCCACGGCTTCATGGGCCTCCAGCCCATTCGCTGGCTTGGACTTCGCTATGTTCATCACGGTCATCCTGAGTGTCCCCCGGCTCCGCCCTCAGGTGGGTAATTACCGAGGCATGCTTCTCTCACCCCAGGTTGGCACACGGGGGCGGTGCCCAGATTCGCCAGCTTCAGCGACGCTCCAGAGCCCCAAAATCGGCCCCTCACGAGCAACGCGTGCACCTCGCCGTGCAACACCCCTGGTGGAGGCGCCGGGATTCGAACCCGGGTCCGAGAACGCGTCCCGCGAGACCTCTACGTGTGTAGCCCGGGAACTGATCTCGCCACCTGGACGCCCCCGGACGGGCTCCCAGCCGACCAGCCCCAGTTAGAGTCCCCGGGAACGCTGAGGCGCCACTCCCGAGCGAGCCCGCTGTATTTGCGTCGGGTCCGGAAGCCGCGGGCGCTCTTCCGGTCGACGTCGGGCCTAAGCCCGAGCTTTCGGCTTGGCTGCTAGATCAGATCAGGCAGCGTAGGCCAGAGCCGGTTGGCTCGAGTGGTTGGCAGTTAATGCCTTTTCCCGGTTTTACGAGCCCGGGGCTCGACACGCCATCTCGCAACCCACGTCCCCGTCGAAGCCACACGCCCCCACGAGAAGGTTGCCAGAGAACTATACCCCGGTCTTCCACTCCCTACGCACCGCCCGCTCCATCTGGCGCCGGGCCTCGCGCTCGGCCAGCGCCGCCCGCTTGTCGTAGGTGCGCTTGCCCTGCCCAACTGCCAGCCCCACTTTGACGTGGTTGTGGGAGAGGTGCAGGTCCAGGGGAACCACCGCCACCCCCGGCTGCCGCACCATCCCCGCCAGACGGTTGATCTCGCGGCGGTGGAGCAGGAGTCGGCGGGAGCGCCCGGGCTCATGGTTCTGGCGGTTGCCGAATGCGTAGGGCTGAATGTGGGCACCATGGAGCCACGCCTCGCCGTGCTCGATCCGGACATAGGCCTCGGTGATCTGGGCCCCGCCCTGGCGCAGCGACCGGATCTCGGTCCCCCGCAGCTCGATCCCCGCCTCGATCTGCTCCAGGATCAGGTACTCGTGCCGGGCCCGGCGGTTCTTGGCCAGCAGCCGCTCGACCTCGGCCTCAGGCACGATCCCCACCTCGGCCCACCCGCTGGCGCCCTCTGAGGAAGGCGCCAGGGCTCATGGCCGGGCCTCCGGGCGGCTGGATCAGCTCCACCCGAAAGGCTGCGTCCCCAGTCCCCACCAGGAGCCAATCGTGCCCCTGCTCCAGCAGCTCGCCGGGGGTGGCGGCGATCGCTTCCGAGGACAGATCCTCGGGCGCGCCGCGGAGCAGCTTCACCCGCACGCCTCCCAGCGGCACCGTCACCCCCGGCCAGGGAAGGAGGGCCCGGAGGTGCCGGTCGATCTCGTCGGAGCCGAGCTCCCACTCCAGGCGACCGGCCTGCCTTCCCAAACGGTGCGCGTAGGTGGCGCCGGACTCCAGCTGGGGGATCTCCTCCACCCCCTCCCCCTCAAGGCGGTCCAGCACCTGGACGGCCAGTTGCGCACCCAGCTGGGCCAGCCTGACCGTGAACTGGGCAGTTGTCGCCCCGGCCGGGACCGGGAGCGCCTGCTGGGCCAGGATCGGGCCGGCGTCCATCCTCTCCCCCATCCGAAAGACGGTAACCCCGGTTCGGTAGTCGCCGGCCAAGATCGCGGCCGCGACCGGCGAGGCTCCCCGATGTCGGGGCAGGAGCGACGGATGCACCCCCAGCCCGCCATGGGCGAGCGAGCGGAGAACGTCGAGCGGGACCAGCTGACCGTAGGCTGCAACCACCAGGGCCTCCGGCTCCAGCTTGGCCGGCGACTCCCGCCAGAAGTCCCAGGTGAGCCTCGATGGTTGCTCCACCGGCAGACCCAGTCTCCGCGCCTCCTCCTTCACCGGCCGAGGGGCGGCTGCGCCTCGGCTACCGGCGCGGTCGGGCGCGGTCAGGACCTGGGTCACCTGGTGGTCCGAGGCCGCCAGCGCCCGCAGCACCGGCACCGAGAACTCCGCCGAGCCGGCGAACACGACGCGCACCGAGACACCTCCAGAACTGCGATGGCCCTCGCTGCCCTCGGGGCCGGCAGGGTAGGCTCACAGTCTCCCAGCCCCAGAGCCGGTCTGCACTGCCCGGCCGGATCCGGGGCTGGCGGTAACGACCCGGGTCAGGCGGGATCGACATCGATGGCCCAGCCCCGCCCTGAGGGGAGGTAGGGCCGAACCGCCTCCAGCCGGGGCGCCCGGATGGTCAGCTGCCAGCGGTAGAGGGAGCGGAGCCGGGGGATGAAGGCGGGACTCGGGCCCATCACCTCGACCCCGGTCCCCTCCAGCAGGCGCCGCAAGCGCTCTGCCTCCAGCTCGGCCTCGTCGTGGGCCTGCCGCTCCAGCTCGGAGCTGCGGGTGAGCACCAGCAGCCTGGTGAACGGGGGAAAGTGGAGCTGCCGCCGCGCCTCCAGCTCCAACTCGGCGAAGCCCTCGTAGTCGTGGGCGCTGGCCAGCTGGACCGCGGAATGGTCGGGGCTGTAGGTCTGGAGGATCACCTGGGCGGGCTCATCACCCCGCCCGGCCCGCCCGGCGACCTGGGTCAGGAGGGAGAAGGTCCGCTCGGCGGCCCGGAAGTCCGGGAAGTGCAGGGCGATGTCGGCGTTGACGATCCCCACCAGCCGCACCCCGGGCAGGTCCCAGCCCTTGGCCACCATCTGGGTCCCGATCAGCAGATCGGCGCCACGGCTCGCGAAAGCCTCGTAGATCTCCCGGTGGGCATCACGGTGACCGACCGTGTCCCGGTCCATGCGCAGGATCCGGGCCTGGGGCCACCGCTCTCTGGCCTCGGCCTCGATCCGCTCGGTGCCGGCACCCAGGGCCCGAAGCAGCCGGCTCCCGCACGTGGGGCAGAGCTCGGGCAGCTCCACCTGGTGGTCGCAGTAGTGGCAGGCGCAGATCCGGCCCGCCTGGTGCAGGGTGAGCGAGACCGAGCAGTTGGGGCAGCCCAGGGCCTCGCCACAGCTCCGGCAGAGCACCACGCTGGAGGTGCCCCGCCGGTTGAGGAAGAGGATCCCCTGGCCCCCCTCCTTGAGGGTCTCGGTGACCAGCTCGGCGAGCCGCCGGGAGAAGGGCGAGCGGTTGCCCCAGGCCAGCTCCTCGCGGAGGTCCACCACCTCCACCGGGGGGAGCGGCCTGCCGCCGAACCTCTCCGCCAGCCGGAGCAGCCGCAGGCCCTTGCCCCCGACCGCCTGGTGGTAAGACTCCAGCCTGGGGGTGGCGCTGCCCAGAACCACCGGAACCGAGAGGATCCGGCCCAGGTGGCAGGCGACGTCGGCCGCCTGGTACCGGGGCATGGCGTCGTACTGCTTGTACGAGGAGGAGTCCTCCTCGTCCACGATCACCACCCCAGGCTGGGGCATGGGCGCGAAGATCGCGCTCCGGGAGCCCACCACCACCTTGGCTTCGCCAGCCCTCACCCTTCGCCACTCCCTCCCCCGCGCGGAGGGCGAGAGCCCGGAGTGGAGCACCGCCACCACCCCGGGAAAGTGGACCGCGAACCGCTTCTCGGTCTGGGGGGTGAGCGAGATCTCCGGCACCAGCACGATGGCCCCCTTGCCCTGGGCCAGGGCGGCCTTGATGGCGGCCAGGTAGACCTCCGTCTTGCCCGAGCCGGTGACCCCGAAGAGGAGGAACTCCTCGGACCTGGACCAGGAGATGGCGTCCCGGATGGGGGCGAACACCAAGTCCTGCTGGGGCGTCAGCACCAGCTCGGCCTGGCTGGGAGGGGAGGGCGCTGCCCGCAATGCACCGTCCCGGGCCCGGGAGCGGCGCGTCGAGCTCGGCTTGCCGGTGCGGAGTGCCGGCGGGATCATGGCCCGAACCACCTCCGGCAGGGGGCAGAGGTAGTGGGACGCGATCCACTGGGCCAGACTGATCTGGTGGGGCAGCAGCAGCGGCTGCTCGTCCCGGATCCGCTCCAGGGGCCGGAGATCGCCCACCGGGGAGTCCTCCACCAGCTCGACCACGAAGGCGAAGACCCGTCGCCGGCCGAAGGGCACCACCACCCGCTGGCCCAGGCGGATCTGATCGGCAAGCTCCGGGGGAACCTGGTAGTCGTAGAGGCCGGAGGGCGGCCCAGCGGGGAGGTCAGGGGAGACGCGGGCGACCCTGGGGACGCGCGCCGTCACCGGGAAGGGGGCTGGCTCGGGAGCTCACCGGCCAGCCGCTGGGCCTCGTCCAGGATCTGAGCCGCGATCTGGGACTTCGGCTGCCAGCCCAGCTCGACCACCCGTCCATCCCGGGCCAGAAGGGTGGCCTCGGCCGAATCCCCCCCCATCGCCGAGTGCTCACCGGAGACCGGGTTGGCCACCATCAGGTCGCAGCCCTTGCTGCGCAGCTTGGCCAGGCCCCGCTGGCGCACCTCCTCGGTCTCGGCGGCGAATCCCACCACGATGCAGCCGGGTGGCCGCTCCGCCATCAGCTGGGCCAGGATGTCCGCATTCCGGACCAGCCGCAGCTCCAGCACCGCCGCCTGCCCGCGGTGGATCTTGCGTTCGGAGGGTCTCTCCACCCGGAAGTCCGCGACCGCGGCGGCCATCAGCAGGAGGCGGGCTCGGGGGAGCAGCCGGCGGCACGCCTCCAGCATCTGGGCAGCGGTCTCCACCCTGGTGATCGCGACCCGGGGCAGCTCCGGCTGGACTTCAGCGGCCGTGACCAGATGGACCGTGGCGCCCCTGGCCGCCGCTTCGGCGGCCAGCTTCTCCCCCATCCGCCCGCTGCTGCGGTTGCCCAGGTAGCGGACCGGGTCGATCGGCTCACGGGTGCCTCCGGCGGTCACCAGCACCTCCCAGCCGCGAAGTGGCCCGTCGGCCCCCAGGAGTTCAAGCACCGCAGCCAGGATCTGCGCCGGCTCGGCCATGCGCCCCTCCCCCTCCCTGCCCGAGGCGAGCCGGCCCCGGACCGGCCCTACCACCTGGGCGCCCCTTTCGACCAGGGTCGCCAGGTTCTCCTGGGTGGCCGGGCTCCGCCACATCCCGGTCTCCATGGCCGGGGCCAGGATCACCGGGGCCGAGCTGGCCAGCAGGCTGGCGCTGACCACGTCGTCGGCAAGCCCGGCCGCCAGCCGGGCCAGGGTGGAGGCGGTGGCCGGCACCACCAGGTGACACTCGGCCCAGCTGGCCAGCTCGATGTGGGCCATCCCATGGCCCTCTCCCTCCTCCTCCGCGCCGCGGCCGCGCCTGGCCGGCAGCAGCCGCCAGGCCACCCGATTGCCCGAGAGCGCCCGCAGGGTTGTCGGAGAGATGAACGAGGTGGCCGCCGGGGTCATGGCGACCCGGACCTCGGCACCCTGGCGGCGGAGCGAGGTGATCAGCTCGGGCACCTTGACCACCGCCACCCCCCCGCAGACGTGGAGGGCGATCCTCCTCCCCTCCAGCGGCGCTCGTCCCAGCTCAGCCATCTCGACGCAATTGTGGCAGGCGGCCGCGCCGGGTCAGGACCGGTCGCGCGGCATTTCGGCCAGGAGCCGCGCNNAGCCAGCTCGCGCTCCTGGTCCCTGGTGCGGATGGCCAGTTCCTCGGGACTCTCGGTCTCGCGCCTCCGCAGCCGCTCCACCAGCGCCTCCCGGGAGGGTGGGGCCAGGAAGATGAAGAGAGCGTCGACCCCGGCGGCCTTGATCTTGGCCGCGCCCTGCACGTCGATCTTGAGGAGGACGTCTTCACCGCGACCGAGGAGAGCTGCGACCCGGGCCGAAGAGGTTCCGTAGTCGTGGCCGTGGACCACGGCGGTCTCCAGGAACTGCTGGCCCGCCTTCATCGCCGCGAAGGTCTGGGGGTCCACGAAGGAGTAGTCCCGGCCGTCCTCCTCGCCCGGCCGGCGGGTCCTGGTGGTGAAGGCTGCGGGGCGGCACAGGTTGGGGACTAGCCTCAGCAGCTCCAGGATCACGGTGTCCTTGCCCACGCCACTGGGACCGGAGAGCACGATCAGCCGCCCAGGAGGAGGACTCGTCGACATCTGGCAGTGGAGGTTAGGGGATCCAGGGCCAGACGGCCATGGTGCCGGGTTCGCCGCCCACCGCCAGGCGGAGTTCTTCGAGGTCCTGGGGGAGCCGGCTGACGAACTCCATCTCGCGCCCGTCCACCGGGTGCTGGAGGTGGAGCATGGCGGCGTGGAGCGCCGGTCGCGTTGAGTGGGCCACGCCCTCCCGGCGGTACAGGTCGTCACCGGCGAGGGGCCTGCCGATGTAGGAGAGATGGGCCCGGATCTGGTGGGTCCGCCCGGTCAGAAGCCGCAGGCGCAGGGAGGTGTGGCCAGGGAAGCGCTCCAGCACGGTGAACTCGGTGATTGCCTCTCGCCCCCCCGGCACCACCGCCATCCGGGTCGGCCGTCGGGGATCTCTGGCCAGAGCAGCCTCGATCCGGCCACGGTCCTCCTCGAACCCTCCCTCGACCAGGGCCCAGTACTCGCGGCCCATGGCCCGGCTCCGGAGTTGCCGGGCCAGCGCCCGGTGCGCCTCCTCGGTTCGGGCCAGCACCAGGAGCCCACTGGTACCCCGGTCCAGCCGGTGCACGATGCCGGGGCGCTCCGCCCCACCGGCCCTCGACCAGGGACCTCCCCAGCTCTCCGCCAGCTGGGCCAGGGTTCCCTGGCGGTGACCGGGGCCGGGGTGGACGACCATCCCCTCCGGCTTCTCCACCACCGCTATGGCCTGATCTTGGTAGACGACCTTGAGCTCGCCCGGCGGGGCGAGGGGCTCCTCCTCGCGACGTTCCTCGCCGACCCGGACCAGGACGCCCCGGTGAACCGGCTGCGAGGGCCGCCTCTCCACCCGGTTGTCGAGGGAGACCAGGCCTTGGCGGACCAGGCGCTGGATCTGGGCTCGGGGCAGCCCCAGGCGGCCCACCAGAAAGACGTCGAGGCGTAGCTCCGCCTCGGCTGCGGTGGCTGGCTCCAGAGGGCGCAGGGCTTCGCCGGGTGGCTCCTCAGGCATCGCCGCGGCCGCCCAGCGCGATCCGAATGACCACGATCACCATCCCCACCGTGACGCCCGAGTCGGCCACATTGAAGACCGGCCAGTGGGGCAGCTGCATGAAGTCCACCACATAACCCTGGGTGATCCGGTCCAGAGCGTTGCCGACCGCCCCGCCCAGCACCATCCCCACCCCCGCCTGGACCCACCAGGGCTCCCCGGATAGCGGGCGCCAGCGCGCGGCGATGGCGACGACCACCACCACCGCCACCACCAGGAAGAGCCACTGGGCGTTGGGAAGGAGGCTGAACGCCGCCCCGCGGTTCTCGGCGTAGTAGATGTGGATCGGGAGCGACGGCCAGAGCTGCTGCCCGGGGAAGAGAGCGTGGCTGACCCAGAACTTGGTGACGCGGTCGAGCGCGAAGACCAGGGCCGCCGCCACCGCGGTCCAGACTGGCCAGTGCCGGGCTTCGGGCAGGCACCGGCCTTTGGCGGGCCCCACCTCCGAAGGCTCAGCCGCGCTTGGCCTCCTTGCAGGGGACGCACCTGGTGGCATAGGGCACGGCCTTCAGCCGCTCGATGTCGATCTCCTTGCCGCAGCTCTGGCAGAGGCCGTACTCGCCCCTATCCAACCTGCGCAGGGCGTCCTGACACTGCTGGCGCATCTGGAGCAGGTTCTCCCGGATCGCCTGGAGCCGTTCGTGCTCCTCCATATCCCCGGCGTGCTCGGTGGGGTGCTCCTTGAAGGGCGCCTCCCGACCCGCCCCGTTGGCGATTGCCCCGGTCAGCTGGGAAAGCTCGTGCTCGAGCCGCGCCTTCTCAGATTCCAACTCGCGACGGATCCCGGCCAGGTCGCGCTCACGGCTGGCGGCGGCAATCTCAGTCATGCTCGAAGTTCCTTCCTGAACATCCCCGGGCCAGGAGCCCAGCTCCACTGAGGGCACCCTCTGCTACCTGGGGGCGGCTGCATTATGGGCCGTCTCCAGCCCTATGGGAAGACCCCCAGCTCACTCAACCTGCGCCCCGGCCAACCGCTGCAGCGCCACCCAGATCGCATGATCGGGGACCCTGAGCTCGCAGGGCTCTCCGAATCCGTCCGGCGGCCGGGTGGCGGACCCCAGCCGCTCCAGGGAGCTGACGAAGCACTGGGTCCGGAGCTGCTCGCGTCCCGCCTCGATCGCATCCCCCAGCTCGTCGTCGCTAGCGTAGACCACCCGAATGAGCTCGCCGGGCCGGAGTCCGCTCTTGCGCCTGAGGTCCTGGAGCTGACGCACGAAGGTCCGAAGCAGCCCCTCGCGACGGAGGGAGGGGGTCAGCTCGAAGTCGAGGTGCACCTCCACCCTGGACCCGTCCTCCCCCTTGGTGCAGACCACCTCGACCACGTTGAGCTCCTCGGCCAGGACCGCCACCAGCGTGGGAGCCAGCTCCGCCCCCTCCACCACCGCCCGGGCCAGCGGCTGCCGGATCGGCATCCGCTGCCGCTCCCGAAGCGCGCGGGCGTCCTCGGCCAGCCGCCGCACCAGGGCCATCTGATCCAGCAGATCGCGGTCAAGCCGGCCCGGCGCCGGGCTGGGGTAGTCCTGGAGATGGACCGAGACCGGCCCCTCGGCGCCGTCCGGGTTGAGAGTTCGGAAGATGGCATCGGCAACGAAGGGCGTGAAGGGCGCCATCAGCCGGGCGGTCTGGGAGAGCACCTCGTGGAGGGTGGCGCAGCTGGCGCCGACCTCTGCCGGCGTGCCCCGGAAGCGGCCCCGCGAGCGCCGCAGGTACCAGGTGCTGGTGTCGTCGACGAGCGCGGCGATGGCCCGGCAGGCGGTGTTGGCGTCGTACCCGTCGAGGGCCGGGAGCACCTCGGCCACGGTCTCCTCCAGCCGGGCCAGAATCCAGCGGTCCAGGGGATGGCGCTCCCCCAGGGCAGGGGCCCCCGAGCCCGGCTCCCAGCCGGCCAGGTTGGCATAGGTGACCAGGAAGCTCTGGGCGTTCCAGAGCACGTTGAGGAAGCGCAGCGCGGTGGCCGCCACCCGCTGCACCGAGATCCGGTACTCCAGCCCCACCGAGACCGTGGTGTAGAACCACCAGCGGACCGCGTCGGCTCCGGTCTTCGAGATTAGGTCGAAGGGGTCGACCACGTTGCCGCGGGATTTGGACATCTTCCGGCCCTGCTCGTCCACCACCAGGCTGGGCACCACGACATTGCGGTAGGCGGGCTGGTCGAAGAGCATCACCGACTCCGCCAGCAGGGTGTAGAACCAGCCCCTGGTCTGGTCCAGCGCCTCGCTGATGAAGTCGGCCGGGTGGTCAGCCGAGAACCGCTCCCGGTTCTCGAACGGGTAATGCCACTGGGCGAAGGGCATGGCCCCGNNCGCTGTCGTACCAGCAGTCGATGACCTCCGGGACCCGGCGCATCTCTCCGCCGCACTCGCAGAGCAGGGTGAGCTCATCGATGAAGGGCTTGTGTACGTCGGTGCCGGGCGCAAGCCCCAGCTCCTCCAGACTGCCGATGCAGCGCTGCTCCTGGCAGCTGCCACAGATCCAGATCGGGAGCGGGGTGCCCCAGTAGCGGGCCCGGGAGAGGTTCCAGTCCTGGAGCGACTCCAGCCAGTTCCCCATCCGCCCGTCTCGGAGGTGGGACGGGACCCAGTGGACCGAGCCGTTGTGCCGGATCAGCTCCTCCTTCACCGCGGTGGTGCGGATGAACCAGGAGTCGAGGGCGTAGAAGAGGAGCGGGGTATCGCAGCGCCAGCAGAACGGGTAGGTGTGCAGGATCCGCTCCGCCCGGTAGACCAGTCCCCTCCGCTCCAGCTCGGCCGTGATCAGGGGGTCGGCGTCCTTGACGAAAAGCCCCTGGAAGTCGCTGACCAGGGGCAGGAACCGGCCATCCAGCCCAACTGTGTGGCGGACCACGATCCCGGCCTCCTGGCAGAGCCGCAGGTCGTCCTCGCCGTAGGCGCCGGCGGTGTGGACCACTCCAGTCCCCTCGTCGGTGGCGACGAAGTCGCCCGCCAGCACCTGAAAGGCGGCCGGCTGCTGGGGCAGGTACTTGAAGAGGGGCTGGTAACGGAGACCCAGCAGGTCCCGGCCCCTNNGTCCAGGGCGTGGTGGTCCAGGCCAGGATGCTGGTGGTGGGGTCCTCCGCCAGCCGGAAGCGGATGGTGAGCGCGGGATCCGGGGTGTCGTCCCGGTAGGCCCCGGGCTGGGCCAGCTCGTGGCTGCTGAGCGACGTCTGGCAGCGGGGACAATAGGGGGCGACCCGGTAGCCGCGGAAGAGCCAGCCCCGATCGTGGATCTGTTTCAGACTCCACCAGACCGACTCGATGTAGTCG
>PLTL01000111.1 GCA_003164475.1 Candidatus Dormiibacterota bacterium
GTCATCTGCCTGTGCGGGTTGCGGTTGCTAGACAGATTTTTCATCGGAAGTGGCTCCTTCCGCGTAAGCCATCGGTAGCGTCACCGCGATTCAGTCGATCGGCAGTGATTGGCCGGACAGCAGCACTACCGTGTAGGGCCAACGTCGGGACATCAGTTGATTACCGGTTCGCGGGTGCGGGTCCGTTTGAGTTCGNNCGTATGGCGCAGTCTCTGGACGAGTGAACTCCACGTTGTTGAGCACCCACCAAACGCGATCCACGTAGTGCTTCGTCAGATGACCGATCTTCTCCGCAGTCCCTGGGTCGACCTCGTCTAGAAGGGCGAAGAGGGATGGATCGCGGCGCTGGACCCGGGCAACGATCTCCGTCTGCCGGGCCTTCTTGGTCTTGAGCGCGAGAGCGAGGGCAGTCGAGGCCTGCTGGGCAGCATCGTCTCGCTCAAGCTCCTGGCGCATCTCCAGGGTCTCGCAATGCAAGTGGAAGGCCAACTCGTACTGGAGCTGGGCCTCCTTGAGGCTCCACGGGGACTTCTGATCTATCGAGCTTTCGACAAGGCGCGAGTAGCCCAAGTTGCGAGCGATCTGCCGCCAATTTTCCTCGCCGGACCATGCGGGGGCATCAACCCTGTCATAGCCCCAGACCGCGTACTGAAGCATCACCTGGAAAGCTCGGCTCCGGTGAGCATCGTCTACCAGCCAATTGATCGGCTCGTCGGGGGCGGGGTCCATGACCATCTCGCTGGGGGCCTCCTTGAACATGAGGGCCACTTGACCGGTCATGAGTCCGACGAACGTGCCGTGGGCCTGAGAGATCGCATCAGCCACAAAAGCCTTGTGCTGAGCCCTAGAAGTGGTGTAGAGCCCAACGCCGACATCGCAAAGCTGGTCGGTCGTGAGGTCGGAGGCGGCTTGGCTCAAGTCAGGACAGACGGCACAGTCTTCACGATGAGAACGGTAGGCGACCAGAGCTTGGTCGAGGCGGGCGCCGTTCAGCCTCCAACCTCTCTCATACCTCACCGGATCAAAGGAAGGCAGCAGCGAGGAATTGGTGTCGCGGACTGGCTGGTTGGTGCTCACGAGCTCTGCAGCTCCCCATTGAGTGGTGCTTCATCCATATCGCGCAGATGTGCTACCGGGATCGGGTCGGAGACGAGGTGCGTAAGAGGCTCGCCTCCACCAGGGTTTGGCCAGATGCCGTAGGTCGGAGCATGTAAGAAGGCGGCGATCGCGCCCAACTGCTCGCGACTCCAACGAAGGCGAGCGGGCACCAAGTATTCTCCCATGTGGCTGATCCCGTGGTCTGGTCCAGATGGATGCCCCGCAATCAGGGCTCGCCGGCGCAAGAGATGGACCTGGATTAGATGATTCGCCGGCATTCCCCGACGCTTCCAGAGCCCCCTCTCCCCCACCCAGTTTTTGTCTGCATAGAGAAGGGTGAACATCAGAGGGCCGACGCAGGCTTGGAGCCAGATCCATGCCGTGACGAGCAGGCCGAGTAGCTGCGGGAAAGGACTTGCGGCGTGGTAGCCGCGAGTCAAGGCCATGCCCACCACCGCTCCTGCGGCTATACCCGCCGGGATTGCGACGACTCTGCCTAGATTCCGGCGGATTTGGGGGTGGAAAGCTACCCACTCACCCGAGGGCGGGCCTACCCGGTCTTGCCAGCTTCTGTTGATCGCCATGAACCCAGGCTACCATGGGTTTCCCCGGCCTCCGGATCGTGGTAAAGGGGGCTGTCTGGGCGAGAGCTAGACCCTATGGGAAGCGGAGCTCCTACTTGTCCGAGTCGTCGTCGTAGGTAAACCCGGGCAGCTTAGCCTCTCCCCGCTCGGCAGCCCGCGCTACGCTTCGCAGCCATTGGGCGACAGCCCGACGCTGCTGGTCTTCGAGCTTGGTGCTGGCGCGCAACAGACCGTGCATCGCGTTCAGCCATCCCTTGTGGGCCCAGTCGGGCTTGGGGACTCCGCGACCATGCTCTCCGTGGCGTTCAGAGTCGGCCGCATACCCGATTGCCTTGTGAACGGTCACCCGACTAACGCCACATACTTCGGCGACTGCGGTCACGGTGCCCAGCTTCTCCCGCAGGCGTGAGTAGACCCGACCGCGCTCCGCTCCGGTCAGATCTTTCCGCTGCGCGTTGAAGGCCATGGCGAGCACGAGCCATTTGTCGTCGGACTGAAGGCTCTGAACGGCCCGAAGTTGATCGCCCCCGACCGAGATGCATCGGATTCGGTCATGGACGCTGGGGTCTGACAACGCCAACTGGTCGATGGCTGCCAGTCGGCGGTGTCCGTCAATGACACGGAAGTTCTCGATGCTGGGGTCCCAGTAGACCTTGATTGCGTCAAGCAGTCCGTGGGTTTTGATCGACGTGACGAGATCCTGAATGTCGATCTTGACGTTGGCTTGGTCGCGAGGTTGGGCCTCGGGAGATTCGACGAGCTGGTCCCGTCGCAGGAGCAGGACCTGGTCCGCGGCGACCTCCCCTCCCCCACCGGGCTTATCAGTAACGAGTGGGGACTGATGCGCCTCGGGTACTCTGGAGATCGCGGCTGCCTCAACAGGGGCGCGCTCTGCGGACCGGCTCGATGCCGGCGGCGCCACTACTTCGGGAACGGCCAGTGGCTGGACCGGATTACTCGGCGGAGGCACTCGTCGGGGCGGCGGGACTACCGTCGCGGTCGATCGATTGGCTGGCTTGTGAGTCCGGGCCCTAAGCGCCTCGAACGGATCCCCCTTGGGTGGAACAGTTGGGCTCATCAGTCAGTCCTCCCGTCACGGACAACTTCCACGAGGTACTGGGCGACCTGGCGAAACTCCTCAGCGGCCCGCGCCAGGTCCTTGCCCGGGTTCACTGTGAGCAGCAGGGCCGCTCTCCGGCTGGTCCGTCGTGGCAGCCACACCCAGTCGGAGATTGAAGGCGAGACCCTGATCCCGAAGGTTCGGACATCGTCCTCCACTATCTTGAGTAGCCGCAGGTCCTGGGCCGATGCCCGGTCCTTGTTGGGGATGAGGACGATGGGGAATCCCCCACCCCGGAGCTGGAGGAACCCGTGCAGCCCATCCAACTCTCGTGCCCCAAGGACCATCGGCACCCCCACAAGGGTTGACGCCGCCATCGCCGCATCAGAGATGGGGCCAAGTCCGGGATGGGTGTCGATGACGATTGGCCGGTTCCACTCGGTGGTCCACTTGGACAACATCTCGGTCATGCGATGAGGGTCGACATCACGCACATCGGCTAACCGGGTATCACCAGGCAGGAGCCCGGGCCGGCCCAGAGCTTCCAGGTAGTGCGGCGCTCCAGGTACGGGTCCGTCATTGCCTGGGGCTATGGCAAGGAGTGCGTTAAGGAGGGGGCTCCTCTGCCGCTTGCCAGGGTCATCCCCCCACATGGTGGTGGCCCCACCGTTGTCCCAGTCGCAGTCGACGAGGACCGCGCCAATCGCGCTGGCTACCTCGTAGGCGATGGTCGTCTTGCCTACACCGCCCTTTGCTGCCGCCAAGGTGATGACGGGCCAGACCGTCTTCGTGCCCCGGGTCATCTGGAAGACTCCCCTCCCCCACCGAGCGCCCAGCGTTCAGTGGTCAATAGAAATGTTGCTCCGCTAGCGGAACGCGCTTCATGGGCCCATTGGGCCAGGAGCCAGGGGGTGTAGTGGACGTAGTGCATGAAGTCTCCCCTGTCGCAGACTCGTTTGCACCCGAGTATAACATCGTCCCGTTGCCGGGCCGAGTCTTGGATCGGAAAGAGTGTAAAGGGGGTTTACACTACCGCTTCCAGTCCAGGCTAGGATAGCCTTGCCGAGGCCATTCTGGACTCCGGAGCATGGTCCAGTATGCTTCGCGACCCAGCCCAAATGGGTGGCTCAAAGTGGTTCCGGTCAACCAAGCGCGGAGATGGGGAGTTTCCAGCACGAGACCAGTGGCGGCCTTAGCCCTAGGGCCACTTGAGGTCGTCGTTCCGTCCCTTTATCGTGATCTCATGGGCGAGTGATCTGAGTGGTGAGAAGATGGCCGCCGGGCAGCCGATGCGCCCGGCGACTGGCAGCCACTAAGGGTTGAGTGTAAAGGGGGTTTACAGTCCTTCCGGATTTCGGCCCACCGAACGCGCCAGGCGAGCCTCTGGATGTCCCAGAATAACGGACAGGCTTTGACTTCACGGTCCCAAGCCACTACCCTAGTACCTCTAGTGGACAGGCTTTGAATACCTCTAAAAAAGGTGCTCCCTTCGGAGCGGTGGCAAAATGGATAGGACAGTGGTGGGTGTGGGGTCAGGCGAAAAAGTTGGGATGCACAGTTGAGCAGACCGACCGAAGAAGCTAAGTGGGGAGGAACGGTCCGCGGACTACCGTGGGCTGGGGTCGGTGCTCTAAGGGCAGGGGAGCCGTGGACATCTCCTTGGGTAGCAGTGTCTCGCTCGCTACGGGTTCTGGTCGAGAGCCTGCCCGTGGTGCCGGTGTCTTGGGCTGAGTCCCATGGGCTTGGAGGGTGTCTTGGTAGAGCCCAAGGCTGGTGGGAGTGGAGGGGTTTGTTCTGGCATGTGGGAAGGGGGTGGGAGCTGCCTCTGAGCGCTGATCGACTGCCTTCTGTTGGTAGGAGTGGGGGCGTGCCAGTGGCAGTGGGATCCTGGCAGGCTCTGTGCCTCAGACGGGCAGAGGTCCCTTGGGCTACATGGGTAGTGGTAGAGGCATTGGGTATAGGGGGTACGGAGANNCTGAAGGAGATCAGTTGCCGCGGGTCGAGCCCGACGCGACCGGGCGGAGTGTCGGGATCTTCAACGGCAGGCTAGTCAGGTGGGGGAGGACGAGCCCGACAGACTGGGTTGTGCGCCCGGGACGGGGCGGGCCAAGGGTGTGTGTCGCCGGGGCCACCCTCCAGGAGGAGCTGCTGATCGCCACCGGTAAGGTGCTCTCGGTCCAGTCCGGCCGCAACCCGTCGAGCATCGCCGCCCGCGTGGTGGGAGAGGCTCCCATCGCGCTGGAGCCGGGCATGCGGCAGCCGCCCTCCCACCTGGCCCCCGCCGACGAGGACATTTGGCGCGGTTCCCCCAAGCTGCCGTCGCTGTCTCTCGACCACCCCCGCTTCCGGGCCGTGTCCCGGAGACGGCATACCGTCGCTCCCCAGATACCCATAGGCGACGTGATCTCTTTGGAGCTGGAGCACGCCAAGGGCTGGCTCCGCGCCGACCGTGCCCTGGGGACCATCGCCCTCTGCGGCCCCGTTCCCGTGGAGCGGGCTGGGACCATCCGGCGGCGGCGGGCAGAGGGACTGCTGGACGAGGGCTACTGGCTCAAGCGGGCCGGATGGTGGCGACTCGCCTTCGAGGCCCGGCAGGGCGTGGGGCAGGTGGAGCGGTATCGGGCACGGCGGCTCTTCCGGGCGGGCAAGCGGACTCACCTCCGCCGGGTCCAGCGGTTGGTGAGGGCGTACATGGATCAGGGGGGTGTGCCGCTGGGGGTCGAGATCTCGCTGACCGGGCAGGCCCTGGCCACCTGGCTGGGCGTGGGCCGGCCCGACGCCTTGGTCTGGCTCCCGGAGCCGCAGCCGACGCTCGTGTGGATAGAGGTGGAGACCAGGGCCATCAAGAGGGCCAGGGCCAGCAAGCTCAGGAAGTACGATCAGCTCCGGTCGACGCTGACCCAACTGGCCGGGGCACTGGGGGTAGACGTTGAGCTGTGCCTCCAGGAGGTGGGCAACGTCACCAGGGAGAGATTCAGAGGACACGAGCTGGCTCAGGAGGCGTGGGCCACGGGGCTGAGAGACCCCGGCGCCATGCCCAGGGCCAGCAAGCCGGGGAGGCCAAGAGGGGAGGGGTAGGGTGCTCGGTCACTTACCTATGTACATGAACTTGGTACAGCAGATCCATGCTTGAAACAGTGGTTGTGGCACCGGTCTTCCAGGCCCGGGTGGCGCTTTCTGAGATCCTCGCTCGTATCCGCGAAGAGGGCGGTCAGGCGACCCCGGTTGCGGCCTATCTTCATCCGACTCCACCCCGGCTTGCGGCGTGGGGAGGCCCGAAGTCTTCGGTCTGGCTCCGGGAGCCGCTGCCGACGCTCCTGTGGATAGTGTGGATAAAGGTGGCGACCAGGGCCATCAACTGGGCCAGTGCCAGCAAGCTCAGGAAGTACGACCAGCTCCGGTCGATGCTGACCCAACCGGCTCGGGATCACTGGTGCCGAGAAGTGGCTCTTCGGATCTAAGCGGGGTGTGCAGGCACTAGCTGAAGCAAGCGCCCTCGGTTGACCCGGGTACGGCCCGACCCGGATCTGGCGATTGGGGGCAGACCGCTTCCAGGCAGAATAATGTGCGGGTGGCAAATCTCAACTACTCGGAGTCGATCGTGATCACCCGTCCAACGGAGGTGGTCTACGACATGATCTCTGACGTTACCCGAATGGGTGAATGGAGCCCGGTCTGCAAGGCCTGTTGGTGGGACGCCGGTGACGCTCCTCGAGTTGGCGCTTGGTTCACTGGGCACAATGAAACCCCGGAACGGGCGTGGGAAACACGTTCCGAGGTCGTGGTGGCGGAGCGGGGCCGAGAGTTCGCGTTTGTGGTAGGCGGCTCGTGGATTCGTTGGGGCTACACCTTCACTCCCGTGGAGGAGGGGACTGAGGTCACTGAGTCATGGGAGTTCCTCCCAGGTGGAATTGCAAGATTCGAGGAACGATTCGGCGACGAGGCTCCGGCGCAGATTGCCGAACGAACCGAGGCTGCCCACCAGGGAATCCCAGCGACCCTTGCAGCGATCAAGAGGGTCGCCGAGTCGGAGTGAACCCGATGGCTGGACTCGGGAAGGCACCTCCCACTCGGCCTTAGGTGGCTCCGGTCGCTCCAGGGCTCAGCCTTGCCAGTGCCCTCGGCTGCGATCTGGAACGCTGCCTCCAAGAGGTGGCGCAGGTTCATAGGGAGCCCGGTGGCGGATGAGCTCAGGCTGGTGGTGGCGGGGCGCGCCGCTCCGGGGACTGCGCCGGCCTTGGCCCTTCTAGAGCCCGACCCGTGCGGCTGCGGACGTCCGCATGGAGGGACGCGACCGGACGTAGGGGTCCATGCCTGATCGGGAGCGATGGCGGCTCTGCCGCTGGATGGTCCGGTCGTCGACTTGCGCATCGACGGCGCTGGTAATTAGGCCGGCCCGGAGCGAGTGCCCCGAATACCGGCCCGGCGCGAGCCCAGCCATCGCAACGGCTCCCTTGATGATGCGGGCCGCTGTGCCCGGGTCCAGGCGGGTCAGGGCGACGTGGTCCCAGCGGTCGATCCCTCGGAAGACCGGCCCCGTGGTGATCGCCCCCAAGCGAAGCCAGCGGCGAAGGGCTATCACGGGATCGGTCTCCTGGTGCTGGCCGCGAGGGAGGGCGATCCGGTCCCCCCTGCCCTCCTGATCGGTCTTGGACGCTGGGACTGTCAGCCAGTACCCGTCTTCGTTCTCCTGGAGATGCTCGACGTCGATCGCACAGAGTTCGGAGCGGCGGAGGGCTCCCGCGAAGCCTACGAGGAGGAGCGCTCGGTCGCGGACGTCACGGATGGTGTCCTCGGGCATGGCCGTGACCACCTGGCGGAGAAGGGTCGTGACCAGCGGGGCGGCCTGTCGCTTGGGGGCCACCCCGTGCTTGCGACGCAGGGCCCGGAGGGTCTGGCGGACCAGTTCGTCGCTGGTGGGGATAGGGTAGTGGGCACTTCCGTGGGCAAGGCGGATGGCGGCGCAGCGGCGGGTGAGCGTGACCGGCGGCCGCCCGGCTCGGTCGAGGTCAAGCAGGTACAGGACGACCGTTTCGGGGTCCGCTGGGAGGGCTCGGCGGCTATATCGGCCGCACCACCTCTCGAAGTCGGCCCAGTCCGCGGCGTAGGCGCGGCGGGTGTTGGGGGCCAGGGCATGGTCCTCCAGGAGCTGTGCGAGTTCGGCCCGGAGGGCGACGAGGCCCGGGTTCAGATCCATGAGGGCCGGGCTGGTCGGCTGAGGCTCAGGCGGGTTCGCGGGGGCGTCTGAGGCTCGGGCCGCTATGGAAAGTGGCCCATCCATGTGCTGCATGATAACACCCACTTATCAGGCGTGACCATACCTGTTCATTTCCCGTAACAGTTAGACAGAGTG
>PLTL01000151.1 GCA_003164475.1 Candidatus Dormiibacterota bacterium
CCCAGCGTAGGGCGAAGCGCCCGGGTCAGTCCGGGCAGAGCATGGTCGAGTTTGCCCTGACCGCACCGCTCTTCTTCTTTGCCCTGCTCGCGACGCTCAACGTCGGCCTGCTGCTCTTCACCGTGAACGCGGCCGGCGAATCCGCAAACGACGGCATGATCACCCTGGCAGACGAGGGCAAGGCCGCAACGGCCGACACCGACGCCATCACGGCAATCACCACCTCCGGATTGGGGGCCACCGCCCTGGGTTCGATCGACCAGATCGACATCTACGAGCTCGAGCAGTGCAGCAACGGCACCCCCTCACCGGACCTGAAGGTGGCATGTCCGAGCTCCTTCTACGGCGTGGAGCCCGTGCTGCAAACGGCCACCAACTACTACGACACGTTCTGCTACAACGGGTCGGCCGGCTGCACTGCGTCCGACCTCTGGTCGCCCACCACTATGTCGGACTCCGCTTCGAACGGAGTCACCAACATCGGGCTCACCGTCCGCTATCACTTCAACTACTTCGGCATCGGTCAGCCGGCCATTCACCTGAGCGTCACCCGCTACTTCCGCGTGGAGCCGCGAACACCATGAAGCCCCGGCGGAGCGCCCGGACGAGGAGCCGGGGGCAGGCCCTGGTCGAGACGAGCCTTGTCCTGGCCATGCTGCTGCTCCTCCTGAGTGGTGCCTATGCCGTTTCTGCGTACGCAAACGACCAGAACACCGCGGTGGCCGCAGTCCGCTCCGGGGCCCGCTACGCCGCAGAGCTGGGGAACATGGGATGGCAGCCAGGCAAGTCGGTGAGCCCAACCTCCGCCGATGAGTCGGTCGTCTCCGAGGTCTGCAACATCGCCAACGCGATGCCCGACGTGGTCCAGACCACCGATTTCACAATCACCGTCTACCGGCCTCAAGCCAACGCCAATGGCTCATTGGCATCGACCGACCTCCAGGACGTCTACACGGTGGTGCCATCCACCTGCGCCATCGCGGGGTCGCCCGCACCCCAGTATCTGAACACTTCCACGACCGGGTGCGTCGAACTCAACGACACCGGAGGCTACACGATGGACTGCCGGATACAGCAGCATCCGAACGAGGCCCACCTCGGCGTCAAGCTCACCTACGGATATAAGGCGCCGACGCCCTTGTTCCCGCTCACGCTGAGCGCCTCGGCCTACGCGGTAACCGCTCTCTCACCGGAGTTCTCATGAACCGCATCGGGAGATCCCCGCTTCGCCAGCGCCGGCCAGGGCGCGGTCAGTCGATGCTGATCTTCGCGCTCTCGGCAGCAGTGATCTTCGCAGTCGTCGGCCTCTCGATCGACGCCGGGATCGGCTACTTCAGCTCCACGCTCGAGGAGCGCGCAGCCGAGGCCGCCGCGCTCGCGGGCGTCACCGACATGCCCAACGGATGGGCGACAGGAGCCGTGGCCGGCCAGGTCACCACCCTAGCCCAGCAGAATGGCTTCACTGCCACCGCCACGGCGGCGGAAGACGGGCTCATAGCGACCGGTGCGAACGGCCTGACGGTGACCGACTTCCAGGTGCCATCGACCTGCGGAGGCGCGGGCGAGTCTCCCTGCGTGGCCGCACCCAACCAGTGCGGGGGCACCTCTCAGCCCGCCTGCGCCCGCAACCGGCTCCTGGTCCAGGTCTGCGAGGAGGTCCCCGCCACCTTTCTTGCCCTGGTCGGCTTTGGAAACCATGTCGAGTGCCGAGTGGCGACGGCCGAGTATCTCTCCCCCATCACCCTCGGCCAGCCCGGGACCCAGGTCGGCTCCGATCTGGCCAATCTGAAGAGCAACTATTACTTCCTGCGCAGCGAGGGATGGAACTCCGACCGCGGTCAGGGTGACGCGTTCACGCCCAGCCCCTTGGACGACAACGCGGGCGGGGGTAACGGAACCTACGCCACCCCCGACAACCTCCTCCCGAGCGGCGCCGCGGACGAGCACTCCCTCAACGAAACCACCTCGCCGACCACCGACGTTTCGCTGATCGACTTCCCCTTCGGTTCTATGAGTGTGGACGAGCGCGGCGGGCAGAACTACCTGATCCAGATCCCGGCTGGACAGAGCGGTGTTGTCGAAGTCTACAACCCCGTCTTCGGCCCCGACGCCGCCAGCAGCGCCACCGACTGCGACGGTGCCGAGGCTCCCGACGACCAGCCCGGCAGTGCCAAGAACGACGACAACTACAACTACCACGAGTGCGACGGCGACTTCAGCAACACGGGCGGCGACACGACTCTCGCGGAGGCGGAGATGTACTCGGCGATGTCGTACTCCCTCTTCTCGGTCCCCGACATCTTCAACGATTCAGGGGATGGGCTGATCAGCCAGACCATGGTCTACCCCATCGACGCGCAGAACTGGAATACAGGGCAGTGGTTTGACGTCTACAACGGTGGTGGGGTCAATCCGCCTTTCAAGTCGTACACCAACACCTTGAATCCGACCGTCACGGGGATGCCGAGCATCTGGCACAATTGGGTCAACATCTGCTATCAGCCCACTCAACTGCCGATGGACCCGGGCCTCATCAAGGCGGAAGCGCCCGGCGGCTCTGCGACGACTCAGGCCGAGTGCACGCTCACCAATACCTCGAACACGACCGCGTACTACCGGCTGCGTGTGGACACTCTCGACTACAACGGTCAGGACGGTGAGCGAGACAATCTGAGCGCACACTCGGAGGCCCACAAGGGCTATGCCGTCGAGGTAGCCCCGTCGGGTACCAGCAACTGCACGGGCTGCGAGGTCGGGGCCCTCAACGATTTGGCCATCTACACGCCGATCTCGCTGGGGGTTGGCACCAGCGGGAGCTTCAGTGTCCCCCTGGTCTCGATCCCGCCCGAGTATGCGGGAGAGGACGTCTACGTCGATATCTACGACCCCGGAGACGTCTCATGCACGGGTGCCGGCGGCAACGTTGACGACTGCAACCTGATCTCCATAGACCAGCCCGGAGCCCAGACCGGCATCCCCGGCCCAGTTGCCGGCCTGGGTCCCAAGGGGGCCACATGGCTGGGTCCGAGCATCGACGACCCGCCCACCGCCATCTCGGCGCAGGACTGCGCCAGTATCCCCCTCATCGACAGTAACGACACCTATGGTCAGCCCGCGATTGTGTCGACCCGCTGCAAGAACAACGGCGTCACCAACAACACCGGGAATACCAACCTGTACAACGGCACGTGGGTGTCATTCGACATTGAGGTCCCGCCGGGGTACGCTCCCGGAACCGATCCGAGCAACTGGTTCTGGTATCTCACGTACACGCTGAACGGCTCCAGCTCGAGCGCAGGAGACACCATCACCGTTACGGCGGGGTTCAACGGTTCCCCGCTGCACCTCGTGGGCGGCTGAATCGCGGAGACGCAGCCCAGAGGCGGGGGCCAGTGCCCAGCATCACTCCAGAGAGAGGATGTACGGGTAGTGGTCCTGGCCGCCCCGGTGCAGCTCAAACTCGGTGTCCGGGAACTCGGCGCGCAGGTCCTTGACCACGTCGGCAGCGGCGGCCTCATCGACCTGGGCACCCCAGTAGACGGTGACCAGCTCGGGCTGGCGCCCCTGATTGCGCAGCACCGCCTCGATCACCCCGGCCTCGTCGTCGCCGGCCTGGACGATCTCGTCATCGA
>PLTL01000125.1 GCA_003164475.1 Candidatus Dormiibacterota bacterium
GTTGGCGAGCAGCAGCACCAGTATGATGAAGAAGTCCAGCCAATGCATGAGCACGGCGGAGAGGATCACCGCGGCCTCGATCATCCAGGGGATGGGGCCCCAGAAGTAGGTTAGCAGCTTCAGCAGCGGATTGGCCTTCTTCTCCTCGATCTCGTTCGGCCCGTATTGGGTCAGCCGTTTCTGGGCCTCGACCTGAGTGAGGCCCTCCGGCGACGATCCCAGCCGCTTCTCCACCTCCGCCAGCGGAAGCGATTTCAAGTCGTCCTTCGCATCCGATTTCGATGCCACCTTCGGCTCAGGCTCAGCCGAGTTCCGTGTCACGGTGACGATCCTCCTTCTCTTGTTACCCGCAGTGAGTCCGCCACCGCTACTCCGCGATGCTCTCGAGCTGCTCCGCAACCGCCCCGAGGAGGCGGGCGGATCGCCCAACCATGCGAGCCCTCGCCTGAAGGTCCTCCCGTTCGGCATCGGCGACGTCCCCCGGCCCGGCTGCCCCTAGGCTAAGCGCCTCGGCGGTGAGTTCCGGCACCAGGCTGTCGCGGATCTGGCCGGCAACGGCGCGGCAGCACGCCGCTGACCGCTCCAGCTCACCTGGCGCGGGGGCGGTCCCTTGGTCCGAGGACTGTTCGAAGTCTGCTTTCACGCCACGACGCTAGGCTCAGCCGTGCGAGCCGAGCCATGCCCCCGGAGTGCCGGACACCCGGGATCTCTTCTGGACAAGAACGCCGTCTGGCTCCTCACAAGGGGACCACTCAGTCCGTTTGGGCCCATATACTACTCCGAATGCCACGCTTGCGGGACGCCACCCGGCTGCAAAGACGCCGGAGCTTCGTCGAGGCCGCCTGGCGGCGGGCCGCGTCGCAGGGGTGGCGAGACATGACCGTCGATGACGTCTGCGCCGAGGCCGACCTCAGCAAAGGGGCCTTCTACTCGCATTTCGCCTCGAAGCGGGCGTTACTCGACGCCCTCATCGACGATGATGCCGACGCCGTCGTCGAGGTCATGGGCCGTCTGGAAGCAGAGCATCGCGACAAGCCTGAGCGCCTACGACGGCTAACGCGGATGATGCTCGAGCGTGCCGGGGATACCTCGCGGGTTCAGGTGCGAACTGATCTCTGGGCAGCCGTCCAGACCGAGCCGGAGATCCGCCAGCGGGTCAAAGGCGCCGTCGACGCCCAGCGCCGCGTCATTCGACGCTGGGTGGACGAGGCGATCGCAGACGGCCAGATCGTCGAGTTGCCCGCCAACGCACTCGCCTCGATCCTCCTCGCCCTCAACGACGGCCTCATGCTCCACCGAAGCCTGGACGAGAGCGGCTTCCGCTGGGAGAACGTCAGCCGGGCCCTCGATGCGCTGCTGGCGGGGATCACGACGCGGTGAGAAAGGGAATTCCACCGCCCGGCGTTGATGTCGGGACGTTGCGAGGGTGGCTGCACCGCAGCCCGATAGGATCGGTGCTCAGGGCCGGGTCGACGTGGCTGCGTGGCTCACGGCTCGGACTGGTGGTGATGGCCCTGCTGGTCGGCGTCGGGGCCGGTCTCGGGGCGGTCGGGTTCCGCTATTTGATCTCCGCATTCACCTGGCTGGCGACGGGATACCAGCAGTTCGGCCAGCAGGGCCGGGTGGCCAGCCTGCACCTGCCCTGGCTGGGGATCTGGTTCCTGCTGCTGATCCCGGTGGTCGGCGGCCTGATCTACGGCCCGCTGATCCAGCGGTTTGCCCGCGAAGCGCGCGGCCACGGGGTGCCGGAGGTGATGCTCGCCGTCGCCGAGAACGGGGGACGGATCCGCCCCCAGGTCAGCATTGTCAAGGCAGTCGCCTCGGCAGTGTGCATCGGCACAGGTGGCTCGGTGGGACGTGAGGGCCCGATCGTCCAGATCGGATCGGCCTTCGCCTCCACTCTGGGCCAGCTGGTGCGGATGTCCGAGACGCGACTGCGCATCATCGTCGCCTGCGGGGCTGCGGCAGGGATCTCGGCGACCTTCAACGCGCCCATCACCGGGCTCTTCTTCGGGTTCGAGATCATTCTCCGAGAGTTCTCGCTTGACGCGATCTTGGCTACCGCCCTCTCGGCGGTCATGGCCGACCTGGTCAGCCGGGCGTTCTTCGGCTCAGGGCCGTTCTTTGTCCAGATGCCCCACGACCTCATCGTGGGGCACCCCTCCACCTACCTGCTCATCGCCGTGCTCGGGGTCGCCGCAGGGTTGATCGGTTTCGGTTTCAAGACGGTGCTGTACAAGTTCGACGACGTTCTCGACACGCTGTGGAAGGGCCGTCCGGAGTGGGCCCGACCCGCCGCCGGAGGGGTGGCGCTCGGCGCCTTGCTGCTGGTGCTTCCGCAGATGTACGGGGTCGGCTACCCGGTGATGGACCAGATGGTGGCCGGCAACGTGGTCCTCTGGCTCCTGGTCATCCTCATGCTGGGCAAGGTCGTCGCCACCAGCCTCACGCTCTCGATCGGGGGCTCCGGAGGGGTATTCGGCCCCTCGCTCTTCACCGGGGCGGCGGCGGGGATGGCTTTCGGAGTGATCGTCCACCACCTGTTCGGGCCGGTGGTCGGGTCCCCGGCCATCTTCGCGCTGGTGGCGATGGGCGGAGTGTTCGGCGGCGCCGCCCAAGCACCACTCACGGCGATCGCCAGCGTGGTGGAGATGACCGGCAATTACGGTCTCACCCTGCCGGTGATGCTCGCCGTTGCTATCGCGGCGGCCGTGTCCAAGAGGCTGTCGTATGGCAGCATCTACACGACCAAGCTGTTGCGCCGCGGCATCGATATCGAGCGGCCCAAGCCAGCCAGCGTCCTGCAGACCCTCACCGTCGCCGACGTCATGTTGCCGCCTTTCCAGGGCAGCGGGGGTGCTGGAATCGCCCTTCAGGAGCAGGGAGGGGTCTCTGCCGCCCCTGTGTCCCGCGAGGTGTTGGCTGAACTGGTGGGCGTGGTGACCGCTACTCGCCAGCCGCAGGCCCTGCTTGCCGACGAGACGCTGGAGCAGGCGCTGCGTCAGCTCACGCTCTACGGCGGCGACGGGTTGCCGGTGCTGTCGTCCGACCGTGAGCATCTCATGGGCTGGATCACCCGTCGGAGTGTGCTTCAAGCTATCGCCGGGCGCCTCAGCTCCTCGATCCGCGATGTGGAGCGGGGAGCCCTGGCTGCGGAGTCCGGCGCCGACGATGCCGACTCGCGCCTTCACACGCCCAGCAGCCCGCTGGACGGGTACGAGATCGTCGAGATAAGCATCAGCCGGGAGTCGCCCGCGCTGGGCCGGCGCCTCGGCGAGCTGCCCTGGCCGCCCGGGTATCTCGTGGTCGCCGTCACTGAGCGGCGCGAGATCGGCGCCCCGCAACACGATTCCGAGCTCCGCGTGGGCGAGAGGGTGATTCTCCTGGCCCCAGCTGCGTCGATGAACTAG
>PLTL01000306.1 GCA_003164475.1 Candidatus Dormiibacterota bacterium
CTCCGTTCGTCACCGACCGTGCCCAACGAAGCTCGGTGGTCGCCACGATCGATCTGGTGGACAGGGTGCCGGCGAAGCAGGTCTCCTCGATCCTCCGGGCGAACGGGGTGGTCGACATCGACGGGTACCGCCGGTTGGGGCGGAATCAGCTGCGGCTGGGGCTGTTCCCGGCGGTCGATCCTGAGGACGTGGCCCAGTTGACACGGTCGATCGACTGGGTGGTGGAGGCGCTCACGGACTGACGGCCCACTGACTAAGTTGTGACGCCGGAAAGTGGCGTTGGGATGGGCCAGGGCGGATAGTAGACCTGATGGGAAGGGAGGTCGGGGGCGGCATGCCGGCGTTGCCGCCGGGGGGTGGTCACCCTGCTCCTGAGGTCGCTTGGGAGGCGCTCGTCGCCAACCGCGCCGGGGGTGATCCCCAGGCTCTACAGAGGCTTCGGCCCTGGCTGGAGGCGAGGGCCGAGCACTTGGTGGGCGATCCTCAGATGGCGGCCTTGGTCGCCCAGCAGGTCCTGGTGGACCTGTCGGCGCCTTCCGCTCTGGCGGTTCGCTCCGCGGAGGAGCTCCAGCAGTGGCTGGGCATTCGACTGGCCCAGACCGCGGCCTTGCTCGCCGGTGGACTTTGGTCGGACGGTGGAACTGGCCCCGACAGCTCCTCCGTCATCGCGCCCGCCGTCCTAGTGGGGGCCGGTTGGTGGTTCACATCATGGGCCCGCCGGCTCCTGCCTCGAGGATGGGGGCGGGTTTCGGCGGCCACGGTGGGGTCGGTGACTGCGGCCCTGGCGGTCGGGCTGGTGGCGTTCGCGATGACGTCGAGCCTGGCAGGGACCGGCCCGGCGACCGGATCCGTGAGGTCGGCCCTGACGGTCACGCTCCCCGGCGTGGTCCCCTACGTCATCTCGCCGGCCATGCTCCCCAGCCCCGCTGCGACTCCTGCCCTGCACCCCGTCCCCTCCGGGACGCGCCAGCCGGTGACCGAGGTGGCCCAGCGGGCCATGCCCACGAGTCCCTCTGAGCCGGCCTCCCCCACCCCGAGTCCCGCGACGAGCTCACCCATCCCCGTCCCGACGCCGACGCCGACTCCAACGCCGACTCCGACTCCGACGCCGAAGCCGACGCCCACCCCGACTCACCCCCGCAGCTGCGGAAATGGGCCGGGCCCTCGCCCAAGCTCGGGATGGAACCCCGCTTTCCCCCCCTCCCCTGCCTCGTCGGTAGGCTGGGCCCGTGGAGATTCGGGCGGCCGCCGACGAGTACCTGACCTACCTGTCAGTTGATCGGGCTCGAAGCCCGCAGACCCTCCGCGCCTACCGCACCGACCTGGAGCGGGCCATGGCTTTCTGGGGTCAGCTGAGGCAGCCTCTCTCCGACACCAGCCAGCTGCGACGGGACGCGGTGCGGGCCTATCAGCGCCACCTGGGCCAGACCGGCCTGGCCTTGAGCTCGAGGGCCCGCCGGCTGCAGGCGCTGAGAGGCTTCCTGCGTCATGCCGCGCGCGAGGGGTGGATCGAAGAGGATCTCGCAGCCCATATCGACATCCCTCGGGTAGCGGCGCCGCTGCCCAAGCCCCTGAGCACGTCCGAGGCTCGCCGGGTCCTCGCCTTCGAGCATGGCGGTGCTGAGCCCGAGCTGCGCGATGCCGCGCTGGTCCACTTCCTGCTCAGCACCGGCTGCCGGATCTCGGAGGCGCTCTCAGTCGACCGGAGCCAGATCAACCCTGAGGGCCGCTTGGTGGTGCGCGGCAAGGGCTCCAAGGAGCGCATGGTGCAGCTCACCCCGGACGCGACCCAGACGATCCGAGCCTACCTGTCTTCCCGGCACGACCGTGACCCGGCGCTGTTCCTCAATTACGACCGCTCCTCCTCCGCTCGGGGCAGGCGTCGCCTCACCAGCTCGGGTGCCCGCCACATCCTGCGTCGGCTGCGCCGAGACACCGGGGTCGAGGGCCTCACGTCTCCGCATGTGCTCCGCCACACGACCGCGACGGAGCTGCTCACCATCACCGGCAACGTCCGCCTGGTCCAGGAGGTGCTGGGCCATGCCAACCTCAACACCATGCAGGGATACACGAAAGTGGTGGACGCCGCCCGGGTTGCCGCCTATGAAGAGTTCGCCGCTCGGCTGGAGCGGCCCCGAGGGCGGAGCAGGCCAAGGACCCCGCCTAGCTGAAGAAGACGGTCTCCAGGAACAGGTTCAGGGTGGCGGCCCCGGAGCGGCTGGAGAGCTGGGCCGTGATCAGGAATGCCAGCGAGGGTTGGGCCTGGAGCTCGACTGACGCCTGGTACGCGGATGGGCTCACGTAGGTTACCAGGGCAGCTGTGACCCCATACACCTCCACGCTCGAGACCGACTTCTGATCGTCTCCGGCGGGCGCGGCGGCCGGCAGTTGCGAGACCGAGCTGGCGGTGTAGAAGGTGACGTTCTGGCGTCCGGAACTGGTGAACCTGAGCTCCCCACTGCTCAGCTGGGCGAAGGTCCAGGAGTCCTCATACATCACCGACCAAGGCACGCTCCCACCGGCCTGGTAGGTCTCGAAACCCGCCGTCGAGGTGTACTGGGGATCCGCGGTCACCCAACCGCTCTCGGTAGCGCCCTGGACCTGCCACCATCCGCCAGCGGCGATCGTATGGGAGAGGATGGGAAGCGTGACACCCTGGGCCAGGGCTCCCAGGACGGAGGCCGTGGCGGTAGGACCGCTGCGGAGGTATACCCCCAGGGGGGCGATCACCGTCAGCTGGGTCGCGGCCGGGGTGACGCTGGCTGTGGGCCTGGGGGAATGCTGGCGGGGGGAAGGGCTCGGGCCCGAGCTGCTGGAGCACCCGGCGGTGGCGAGCAGCAGCCCTGCCACCACGGGAAGAGCCAGGCTGAGAAGAGGGACGGCCTTCCCCATCGGCTCAGGCTACACCTCTGGGGCGGGACAGCTACCCGTGAAGGACGGCGTGGACAGCGGCCGCGAGCAGCTCCTGCTGCAGGCGCGCCGCTGCCGCCGCCGCGGCGGCGGCAAAGTCAGCCCCGGTCGAGGCCTGACTGATGGCACGAGACACGTTCACCAGGTAAGAGCCCGTCCCGTCCCGTCCTCGCGCAGCCCTGACCGCGGCACCCAGGTCTCCCCCCTGGCTGCCGACTCCAGGAACTAGCAGGGGTAGATCCGGGGCCACCTCTCGGATCCGGGCCATCTCCTCCGGCCAGGTCGCTCCCACCACGAGCCCGACCGTCCCGAGCTCGTTCCACTCAACAGCACGGCGAGCAACTGTCAGGTAGAGGGGCTCGCCGGTGTCGGCCAGGATGAGGTCCTGAAAGTCCTGAGCCCCCGGGTTGCTGGTCCGGCAGAGGAGGAAGGCGAAGCGGTCGGGGCGCTGAATGAAGGGGAGCAAGGAGTCGTGGCCCAGGTAGCCGTTGACGGTGCAGGCATCGGCCCCGATGACGTCGTAAATGGCCTCCGCGTAGGCGACCGCCGTGTTGCCTATGTCCCCTCGCTTGGCGTCTGCGATCACCAGGGCGTGGTGACGGGCAACACGGACCACCTCGACCAGAAGCGCGACACCCTCCGGTCCCATTCGCTCGAAGAAGGCCAGGTTGGGCTTGAAGGCCGCGGCATAGGGGGCGGTGGCCTCCACCAGGCCGAGCGTGTGACGCCGGACGGCTGCGATGCCCTGGCCGAGTTCGGCGGGCAACCGGCTAGGATCCGGGTCCAGACCAACGCACAATGGCGCCCGGCCATCGCGGAGTGCCGCCTCCAGCCTGTCCTGGAAGGGGGCCCTGGTCACCAGGAGGTTCGAGAGGTGCTGGTCTGGGCCGGTCC
The DNA here is from genome assembly GCA_003164475.1 of Candidatus Dormiibacterota bacterium. Next base: position 3,805 of record PLTL01000306.1, read on the forward strand.
CGGCGCCTGGGGTGCGTACGGGATCGAGATCCGGTCATGCTCGGACTGCATGCATCGTGGACACATCGAGGTGAGTTCACCGTCGAGGAGAACTGCCGCGAGGCGGTAAATGGGGAACTCGCGATCACAGTTTCCGCAACGGCGCACCCAGGGCATGGTCAGTTCGGAATTCTACCCCTGCTATGCTCAGCGCCAGCCTCGGGGAGTAGCGCAGATGGTTAGCGCACCAGTCTGGGGGACTGGGGGTCGCAGGTTCGAGTCCTGTCTCCCCGACCACTTCCGACCTGAACTGCAGGCGCAGCACCGGGATCCGCTCGCATGTGAGCGCCAGGGCGCTCCGGGGCCGTGGCGAGGCCCCAACGGGATGAGGGGCGTCCCCACGGACGCCCACGAGGTGACCAACGCCTCGGGCACCGCCAACCGTGATCGGTGGCCTGTGGTGGTCGCTTGCGTTCGGTCGCCCCTCCCGGGCGCCGACGACAAGCGGGGCAGCCCTTTGGCGGGGCACTGGGAGCCGCACCTTCTCCTCGCCGAGATGGTGGCGAGCAGCCGCCGTCCTACTTCGCGCCTCCAGGCTGGCACGAGCTCTCCGAAGGCCCTGGGTTGAGAGCGGGCGATGGCATGCCATCGCCCGCACCCGGGCTGGCGAACAGCTCCCGCTGGCTCAGCCGCCTCCTAGCGACGGGCTTGGCGGCCGGATGGAGCTGACCGTGACCCCCGCCTGGCCCGACACCGCTCAGTGGGACTTTTCGGGGAAGATGTTAGGTTCGCCCACGCCTGGAGGGGTGGGCACCTCGGGGTTGCTCTCCTCCTCCTCAATGTAGCTGCGAAGGGCCCCGGCCAGGAAGCCGGCCAGGCTCTCCCCGCTGCCCAGCTGCTCGGCTCTGTCCCACAATGGCGTGTCTTCCTCACGGACGTAGATCTCGCGTCTGGGTGACATGGTGTGCCTCCGTTCTGTGGACCGTGAACCTGCCCCCATTCTGATCCCCCCGGAGCGGCCCGAGGCATTGCCGTGTCAACCCTTCTCGCAGCGAAGCCAGGAAGGCCCGAAAACGAGTTGGGGCTGCAAGGGTCCGCGTAGGCAACCTGCCGCTGGCTGGATATGGCGGAACTGCTCCGAACAATCAGGCTGTTCAGGCTGTCCCCGGGAGACCGCGACGCTGGCCGGGCGCCAGCGCTCGGCGCCGGGACCTCCTCCCCCATCAGCGTCCGCTATCCGGGTCCGCCGACAGCAGCTCTCGCCTCAGGGCTACCGTCCGCTCGCAGCGGCGCTACCGACGGTCTAGTGCCGCCATCGGGCCTCGGCGACGTGATGCCACCAGGACAGGCGCCGCTCGACCAGGCGATCCAGGCTGAAGCGGCTCGGGGCGGACTCGTGGTCGAGCGCAAGCAGAGCCAGCAACACGACCGCGTAGATCACTGCCGTGCCGATGTCGGTTGCACCGGCGGTGTAGGGGCCGCCAAAGCCCTCGGCCGTCGCCCACACGAGCAACATGAACAGGGCCGCGCTGACGTAGGCGAACTTGCGCGCCAAGCCGAGGATCAAGGCCGCCGCAATCAGGGTCTCGATGACCGCCGTGGCGTAGGCAAAGAGGTCTGCCCGGGGCTGGACCAGGGTGATCCAGAAGTGGAACCAGCCGTGCAGCCAAGCGGGCTGACCCTGGGCTGCTGTCTTGAGGATCCCGATGTACTCGGAGCGGAACGCTGGCTGCCACTTCAGCCAGGCATCGATGGCAAAGATCAGCCCGAAGACGATCCGGAGCAGATCCTTGGCGCGAAGCCCAACCGCTGGCGGAAGCCCCTGGCCCTCAGTCGTAGAAGGCTGCGTTGGAGTCGGAGTGTACGGATCGCCCATCACAGTCCTCCTACTCGGGAGAGACCTCCGAAGCCGATCTCCCCGACGGTTTTCCAGTCAGCGACCAGGGCCACGTGCGCCAATCCCCGTGCCTCGGCTGCGCTCCTCCGCGCATCGTAGCTCGGGACTGGGGTCAGCCCCCGGCCCTCACCGGGTTCGGCGAGCCGCCTGCGCGCGCTCCGGTACCCGCGGGGGCGCGGTCGGTTCCTCGTCGCGCCGCGACCATCCCAGTCGCCATCGGGCCCGGAATCGGGGACCGGGAAGTCCCGAGGGCTCCAGCGACGAGGGAGCCGATCAGGAACCCAGGGGACCACTTCCTCGGAACGTCTGGCTGCTCGGATGGGCCAGCCCAATGGCCAGCCCGATAGCACGCCAGAACTGGGGCGAGCGAGCGACCCACCTGGTCACTCCCAGGCCGCCGACCTGCTGGCAACCGGCCGGACGCACCGTCACATCGGGGAAGGACCGCCTCCCCGCGAAGAAGCTCAGGTGGTAGACGATCCCGAAATCTGCCGGGCAGATGACCCCGGTCGGCATCTTGGGAAGCGCGCACAACGCCCGCGCCGCCACCTGCACACGGCGGGTGGCAGTGACCGTGACCTCCGCCGGGAAGCTGAAGGTGAAGTGATTCTGGGCAAGCTCGTCGACCCGGCGCACGACGAGCCGGTCAAGCTTCGGCACCATCTGGCAGAGCGACGAACTGGTCAGAGAGATTGGCAGCGACGACGCCGGCGCGGCGGGAGCGGTGGAGCTTCGAGAGGGGGCACACCCGGCCACCGTCACCGCGACCGCCATCGCGATGGCCGCCAGGGCACCATCCCTGATCCTGGGGGCCGCGAAATTCACCAGCCTGCTCCCGTGCTCATGCATCCATATGACGTGACCGGCCGGTCGTTGGTTCCCTCCCCGGGGCTGACCTGGGCGCCCGCAACCCGACACCCCATTCGGCGGCAGGCCCGGCCGCCTCCCGGCACCGGGTTGCCCTCGGCCCGTCGGTCCCGCCCTGATCGCTTCGGCCACGATGGGACTGAGTTGGGCCCGGGCTGGGACGGCACGGTGCCAAGCAGCCAACCTCTCCCGTTCGTCAACAGGGGACAAAAGGGACGTCCGGCTGTCGACGACCGCCGGTCACGCCGGCGGGCCCCGGGGCGATGCCCGTTCCTGCCTCAGCGGGGCGTGCCGGGCTGAGCCCGGTCTGACCTCCCCTGGGACAGGCGCTTCCCCTCTCCCCCGCAGTGGGGGCAACGTCCGGGTGCGCCCACCCGGCGAGGTTGATCGCGGCGTTGAGGTCCTCGATCACGATACGGCCGTGGCTCTTGGCCAGATTCGTGGTCAGCTGGTGCAGGTGATCTCGGCGCAGATCGGCCACCACCTCGCCATTGGACATCGTGGCCAGGGTGAGCACGCCGAGGTCGACCCCGACCGGGTCGTCGTGGCCGTTGCTCGCCACCACCGCCCGGTCGACCTCGGAGCCGAAGGCCACGTACCAGCGTCC
>PLTL01000331.1:0-335 GCA_003164475.1 Candidatus Dormiibacterota bacterium
TCAGGTCCGGAAGGAAGCAGCGGTACGCGGAACATCTGGCGTGTCGTCGGGCTCCCCGGCTCGAGTCCTGCGGTCGGCCAGCGCCGGGGATGCCTCATCGACGAGGGGTGCGCGATCATTTACACCAGTTTGAATTCGGTCCATCAGACCCTATACCTCAAGTACCGGCCTCAACGGTTTGCCGACCTGGTAGGCCAGGAGGTGGTGGCGACCACCCTGCGCAACGCGGTGCGCGAGGGGAGGTTCAGCCACGCCTACCTGTTCAGCGGGATCAGGGGGACCGGCAAGACCAGCGCAGCGCGCATCCTGGCCCGGGCGATCAACTGTGAGCGGGT
>PLTL01000331.1:380-4848 GCA_003164475.1 Candidatus Dormiibacterota bacterium
ACATCATCGACGAGGCCCACATGCTGACCGAGCCGGCTGCCAACGCCTTCCTCAAGACCCTGGAGGAACCTCCCGAGCATGCCTGCTTCATCCTGGCCACGACCGAGCCCCAAAAGCTGGCTGAGACCGTGCTCTCGCGCTGCCAGCGCTTCGACTTCCGGCCGATCTCTGCCGAGGCCATCGCCTCCCACCTGGCCCGGATCTGCACCCTGGAGGGGGGTCACGCCACCGAGGAGGCGGTCGCCCTGGTGGCCCAGGCCGCTGCGGGCTCACTCCGTGACGCCCTCTCGCTGCTGGACCCCCTTCTGGGGCGGGCCGGTAGCGACCTCGAGGTGGCGGACGTCCAGGCCGGGCTCGGTCTGTCCGACCCCCAGGGTCTGATCCGGCTGGCGCAGGCCCTGGCCCAGGGCCAGATGGCCACCGCCTGGGAGGAGCTCCACCAGCTCCAGGCAGCCGGGACCGAGCCCCGCCAGCTGGCGCGGTCTCTGGGGGCCCTGGCCAGGGAACTGCTCTGGGGCGAGCTCGGCGGTCGTCCGGCCGCGTTCGGATCCACGGCGGTCGGGGCGATCCCGGCACCCCCGGGATTCTGGCTCGACCTGATGAGCGCAGCCACCTCAGCGGGGTCCGCGTTGCGCCGCGCCGACGACCCCTGGATGTCGCTCGAGGCCTCCCTACTGCGGCTGGTGGCCGGTCGCTCCGCTATGGCCCCCGAAGAACGGCCCGCCCCCGCCCCGCCCCGCCGGCAGGCTGGGCGGACCATGCCGGAGACGATGCCCGAATCTGAGGAGACCCGCACAGCCAAGCCAGCGCCGGTCGGCTTGGACGGGGCCGGGCCGGTGGCGGCGCCGGTGGCCGTCGACGGCACCGTGCGCCTGGAGCCCCAGGCCGTGCTGCCGGCGGCCAACCGGCGAACGGACGGCGTGGGACGCTGGAACGACATCCTGGCCTGGTTGGGCCGGGACAACGTTCCGGTTCAGGCGCTGCTGAGGTCGGGCCGGCCGGCCAGCCACTTGGATGGGGTGCTCACCGTGGAGTTCGACCAGAGATTCGCGTTCCACCTCGGCCAGATGCAGACCGCGGTGAACCGCGAGCTCCTCCAGCGCGCCTGCCAGGAGGTCCTCGGCGAGCAGGTGGTGGTACGGGTGGTGCAGGCGCAACCGGGGCCTGAGTCCGGGGCGCGCGGGGTCGCTGAGGAGAGGGGGGCCGGGGGCAGCCCGGCCCTGAGCCAGGCCATGGTCGTGTTCCCGGGAAGCCGGGTGACCCGGCTCGGCACCTCCGACAAACGCTAGGGGGACGAGGGGCCGGCCCTAGAATGGGGCCGGACAACAATAGGAGCGTTTCCCAGTGCCGCAACCCAACCCCAAGCAGCTGCGCCAGATGCAGCAGAACGTGCTTCGCCAGTTGGAGCAGGCGCAGGGTGACCTGGCCGCCCAGGAGGTGGAGGGCAGCGCCGGCGGCGGAGCGGTGACGGTCCGCGCCAACGGCCGGCAGCGGATCACCGGCATCACCATCGAGACCGAAGTTCTGGAGGAGGGCGCGGAGCTGTTGGGAGACCTGGTGCTGGCCGCCGTCAACGACGCATTGGACCGATCGCGAGAGCTGGCCGCACAGTCCATGGAGGCGCTCCTGCCGCCGGGCATGCTCCCTCCCGGGCTCCGCTGACCCCAGCGGTCGGGGCGGTCACAAAGTAGTGGGACTCTTGCCGCCGCCGGTTGAGCGGCTGGCCGAGGAGTTTGCCAGGTTTCCCGGGATCGGGTCCAAGACCGCTCAGCGCCTGGCTTTCCACGCGGTCCGGCTATCAGCCGCCCATGGGCTCGCCCTCTCCGGCGCGGTCGCCGACGTGGTCCACGAGGTGGCCAGCTGTCCGCGGTGCTTCTTCCTCTCGCTGAGGGGAGAGCTCTGCGCCATCTGTGGCCAGCCGGGGCGGGACCAGGCCCTGATCTGCGTCGTTGAGGACCCCGGCGACGTCCTGGCGATCGAGCGCAGCGGCGAGTATCGGGGTCTCTACCACGTCCTGGGGTCGGCGCTGTCTCCGCTGGACGGGGTGGGCCCGGGCGAGATCCACGCCGACGAGCTGCTCCACCGGGCGCAGGAGGGAGGGGTCCAGGAGGTGATCCTGGCCACCGACTCGGACATCGAGGGGGAGGCGACTGCCAGCTACCTCCACAACCGGCTGGAGTCCAGTGGGGTGCGGGTCACCCGGCTGGCCCACGGGCTTCCGGTGGGGGGGGAGCTGGCCTACGCGGACGAGCGCACCGTGGCCCGGGCCTTCTCGGGCCGCCAGCAGTTCTGACCCGAGCTCGGCTCAGCCGAAAGCGCCCCGGCACAGAGCCCTCCCACGGATGCTGGTGGGCGGGGCTCGAGTCGATCCCAGCCCCATCCAACCACCCGCAACCGGCTGGCGTTCAAGCACGTCGACCTCGGGCGTCAGCTGCTCCCCCGGGAGCAACTTTCAGGCATCGAGTCCGTGCTACGCTGCGCGCAAACGCGCCCCCAACCGACTCGGAGGCCCATGGCCGAGGACCGAGCCTTCTACAAGGATCTGGTCGATAACCTGCACGACGGGGTCTACTTTGTCGACCGTCAACGGGTGATCACCTACTGGAACAAGGGGGNNACGTCACTGCCGATGGCGTTCCTCTATGTCTGGAGCACTGCCCCCTGTCGCGCGTCATGGAAGATGGCAAGCCGCGAGAGGTCGAGATCTTCCTGCGCCATGCGAACGGCCACCGCGTGCCCGTGCTGGTGCGCGGCGCCCCGCTGTGGGACGAGGACGGCAACATCGTCGGTGCGGTGGAGACCTTCAGCAGCAACCCCGGGTTGATCAACGTCCGACACGAGGTGGCTGAACTGCGTCGCAGCGTGCTGCAGGATCCCCTCACCGGCATCGGCAACCGTCTGCAGGTGGAAGGGCGCCTGCGTGCGGTGATCGCGGAGTGTGGCCCGACCAGCGTCGCAGCGGGGCTGTTGTTCATGGATATCGACGATTTCAAGCGGTGCAACGATACCTTTGGTCATGAAGTCGGCGACCGAGCCCTGCACATGTTGGGCAACACACTGAGTTGTACTCTGCGCGCCGCGGATACCGTTGGCCGCTGGGGAGGGGAGGAGTTCATCGCCATCGTGAGCCATGTCCCTGACGAGCAGGCGCTGGTCAGGATTGCTGAGAAGGTGCGCATCATGGTGGAATGTTCGCGCCTCGACGTGGGCGTGGACGGCCTGGCCATCACCATTTCCATCGGTGCCACCCTCCTGCGTCCGGACGACACCGCGGAGTCCTACGTCGGCCGTGCCGACCAGCTTATGTATCAGAGCAAGCAGGCCGGTCGCAATCGGGTCACCGTCGGCTGACCGCTGGCTCGACGGCCCAGGTAAGGGCATCGGCCGACGGGTCTCTGGCAGTCACGGAGCTGTCGCTGCCACAAAGGCCCACCGTGGCCGGGCGGGGTGGACGCTCCCGCCCGCTCGGCGGCGGCCGTCGGGCGCACCCGTTGGAGCATGTCGATCGGGAGGAGCGTGGTGGGGGACACTTCGATGGGGTGATCAGGTTCTGGGGGATGGCCATGAAGCGGGTTGGTGGAGCCGCCCGAGGCACCAGGGTCGTTACCACGGTAGGGCTCGGGGCCGCCCGGTGGTGTGCTCTCTGCGCCCCGATGGGCACCGGTTGGCCTCGACCGGGCTGCTGAGGGGCTCTGGCCCGCGACCTCTGGGCCGCAGCGGGTGCTGGACCCGAGTCCGCGGAGGTTCGGTCTGGCCGGGTGGACTGGCCGCGAAGGGGCCCGCGAGCCGGGCTTGGGACCACGTCCTCCACGGTGGCGCAAAGGAATGTTGAGTTACTAAGGATTGTGTAGTACACTGTCCTCATGGTGCCTGAGGGGTGCGTCCGCTTGCGCGGCGCAATCGAGCTGATCGGTGCCCGCTGGAGCGGGGCGATCCTCAACGCCCTCTTCGAGGGGAACCTGCGCTACTGCGATATCCGGGCGGCGATCCCTGGGATCAGCGACACCATGCTGGCCCAGCGGCTCCGTGACCTCGAGCTCCGAGGGGTGGTCCTGCGCTCGGTATCACCCGGGCCGCCCACGCGGGTCGAGTACCGACTGACCGAGATGGGGCTGGAGCTCCATCCGATCCTGACGTCAATTTCGGCTTGGTCGAGGAGATGGATCCCGATCGCCCGGGAGGGAGCCGCCAGCCTCCCCGGGCTCGCCTCCGTCCCCGGCCCCGTCCCCAGCAAGGAGGGCGCAGCTCGTGCCTAAGCTCCAGATCTTCATCGCCAGCACCCGGCCGGGCCGGGCGGGCCTGCCGGTCGCCGAATGGTTTGCCGAGCGCGCCCGCCGGCACGGCTTCTTCGAGGTCGAGTTGGTCGACCTGGCCCGCGTCAATCTGCCCTTCATGGATGAGCCCAACCATCCGATGCTGCGGCGGTACACCCACGAGCACACCAGGCGCTGGAGTGCCTCGGTTGACA
>PLTL01000328.1 GCA_003164475.1 Candidatus Dormiibacterota bacterium
GTGCTTCTGCCCGCTGGGCGACACCGCGACCTGGTTCGTGATGTCTGCGTACAGGATGTTCCCCCAGGAGTTCGAGAGCCACTGTGGAGCCGGGCAATGCCCGGTTCGTGCCGGCGTGGAGGTCGCCGCCTAGGTGGCCGCGGCCAACGCGCCCGTGGAGCCGGTCTCGGTGTTGATCGACGGCCGTGTCGTGGAGGTGGCCCCGGGCAGTTTGGTGTGGGATGCCTGCGAGAAGGCAGGTGTCTACGTCCCGGTGTACTGCGCCCACCGGAAGATGGCGCCGGTCGCGGTCTGCCGGATGTGCCTGGTGGAGATCGATGGCGTCCCCAAGCTGCAGCCGGCCTGTGCCACCCGGGTGAGCGACGGCATGACGGTGCGGACCGGGACCGACCAGGTGCGCGAGTTCCGTGAGGGGAACCTGGGCTTTCTGCTCCTCAACCACCCGCTCGACTGCCCGGTNNCTGGACCAGGAGCGCTGCATCCTGTGCTGGCGCTGCGTGCGCTACTACGAGGAGATCACCGGAGAGCGGGAGATCGTGCTCCAGCAGCGGGGGGTGAGAACACTGGTCGACACCTTCGCCGGCCGCCAACTGGAGAGTGAGTTCCAGGGCAACCTGCCCGAGATCTGCCCGGTCGGAGCACTCACCCATGCCAAGTACCGCTTCCAGGCTCGCCCCTGGGACCTGCGCCGGACCGCCAGCGTCTGCCCCAAGTGCTCCTACGGCTGCAGCATCTTCATGGACGCCCGGGAGAACCAGATCGCCCGCTTTGCCAGCAACGACAACCCCGAGGTCGACGACAGCTGGCTCTGCGACACCGGCCGCTACAGCTTTCCCGAGCTCAACCGCTCGGACCGGGTGCGGAACCCGGAGGCACGGTTGGGCGGGACCAGGCAGGCGGTGTCGTACCCCGAGGCGATCTCCAGGGCTGCCGGCGGCTTGCTGCGGATAGCCGCCGACGAGGGACCGGACCAGCTGGCGTTCCTGGGCTCGGCGCAGATCACCAACGAGGAGGCCTTCCTGCTCCAGTGGCTGGCCCGCGAGGTGGTGGGGACACCCCATGTCGACCACCGACTGAGCCCGCTGGAGGGGATCGCGCCGGACCAGTTCGAGCTGGGGATCGCCGAGTTGGAGGAGTGCGACACGCTGGTGGTGCTGGGGCCGGAGGCCGAGCGCACCGCTCCGGTGCTCACCCTGCGCCTCTTCAAGGCGGAGACCAAGCGCCGGCGCCGGGTTCTTCGCCTCCCGGTCGACTCCGACCCCGAGTTGGTCGCGGGCAACCTGGCCGGCCAGGGGTCGGCGGGGATCGTGGCCCACCAGGACCACCGCTGGGCAGCCATGGCACTGCGCCAGAGCCTGGTGGCGCGGGGCTCCATGGCCAGGGTTCTCACCATCGTCGACGGGATGAACGCCAGGGGCTGCCAGGACATGGGGCTCGTGCCCGGGCTGCTTCCGGGCTACCGGCCGGCCAGCCGGGTGGGCCGGGGCGGTCGCGCCATCCTGGAGGCGGCCGCCGCGGGGGCCATCAGGGCCCTGGTGCTGGTCGCGCCAGATCCGGGGTGGGAGCAGGATCCAGTCTTCCGGCAGGCCCTCGCCAGCGTTGAGGTGCTGGTGGCGTTTACCCCGTTCGCGGGAGCGGCGGCCGAGCTCGCCTCGGTGCTGCTGCCGGGACGGACCATCGCCGAGAAGGCGGGGACGGTGACCAACACCGAGGGCAGGGTGCAGCGGGTCCGGCCCGCTCTCCAGCCTCAGTTCGCGTTTCCAGCGGAACTGCGCATGCTGGGCGACCTGGCGGCGGGGATGGGGGTCCAGCTGGGGGTCCAGCCGCTGGCCGAGCCGGTCTTCGAGCTGATCGCCGCCGCTGTGCCCGGTTACCGGGCGGCCCGGGGCGGCCTTCGCCCGAGCTGGAGCTCGCCGGCGTGAGCCCGGCCGCGACCTCGGTGCTGCTGGCGGTGATCGTGGCTTTGATCAAGGGGTTGCTGATCATCGTGGTGCTGGCCACCGGCTTCGCCTACCTGACCCTGGCCGAGCGCAAGATCTCAGCCAAGATCCAGCTCCGCCTGGGGCCCAACCGGGTCGGCCCGTTCGGCCTCCTCCAGCCCCCCGCCGACGGGGTCAAGCTCTTCTTCAAGGAGACGCCTTTTCCCGAGGGTCGAGACCACCTCCTCTACACGCTGGCGCCGGCCCTGGCGGCTGCGGCGGCGCTCTTCGCCTTCGCCACCATCCCCATCGAGCAGACCATCTGCATCGCCGGCACCCACGGTGCCGGCCCGCTCTCGGCCAGCTGCCCCGGAGGCTATCCCCTGCACTGGGACCTGGCTCACCTCAACGTGGGGCTGCTGTTCATCCTGGCGGTGAGCTCGCTGGGCGTCTACGCCATCTTCCTGGGTGGGTGGGCCAGCAACTCCAAGTACTCGCTCCTGGGCGCTCTGCGCAGCTCTGCCCAGCTGATCAGCTACGAGATGGCGGTCAGCTTCGCCTTGATCGGCCCGGTCCTGCTGGCCGCATCCCTGAACTTGGAGACGGTGGTGAACCAGCAGCACGGTCTCTGGTTCGTCTTCCTCCAGCCGCTGGGATTCCTCCTCTACTTCACCGGGGCCCTGGCCGAGACCAACCGGCTGCCCTTCGACCTGCCCGAGGCTGAGGCGGAGCTGGTGGCCGGGTACCACACCGAGTACTCGGGGATGAATTTCGGCATGTACTTCATGGCCGAGTACGTCAACATGATCACGGTCTGCTCGATCGCCACGGTGATGTTCCTCGGGGGTTGGTTGGCCCCCCTTTGGTTCCTGCCCAACTGGCTGGGGCCGGTCTGGTTCGGCGCCAAGGTGGCACTGCTGATCTTCGTGATGATGTGGGTCCGCTGGACCTTCCCTCGCCTTCGTTACGACCGTCTGATGCAGTTCGGCTGGAAGGTGCTGCTGCCACTGGGGCTGGTCAACGTGCTGGTGACCGCGATCTTCGTGGCGGTGCGATGAGGCGGGCGGCCGCACGCCCGAGCGCCGTGCTGGGGGTTAGCTGAGATGTTCCGCGAGCTGATCGGCGGCCTCAGGACCACCCTTGGGGCCATGACCAGCAAGCCGATCACGATCCAGTACCCGGAGGAGCAGCGGCCGGTCCCACCCCGACACCGGGGCAGGCACATCCTCCACCGCTACGACAACGGNNCTGCCCGGTGGGCTGCATCTACGTCCAGGCTGCCGAGAACGACCCCGAACACCCGGTTTCCCCCGGGGAGCGCTACGCGCTCCGGTACGAGATCAACCTTCTGCGCTGCATCTACTGCGGCTACTGCGCGGAGGCATGTCCCACCGAGGCGATCACCCTGGGCCCACGGCTGGATCTCACCGACTACAAGCGGGAGCGGCTGGTGGCCACCAAGGACGACCTCCTCGAGGCCTGGCCCGGCTTCCAGCCCATGGCGGGCGGAGCGGGGGAGGCTACCGGGGCGCCGGCTCCGCAGCCTACCCCGCTGGGGGCGGGATCCACCCACCTGGGGGGAGCGGGGCAGGCCCCGGGGCTCAACCCCCCGATCCCGGGAACAGCCGGAGCCCGCCGGGGGCGGCCGCCGGCATGACCGTCGTCTTCGGCATCGCCGCGGTGGTGGCCTTCCTGGGGGCGCTGGGGGTGGTGCTGAGCCGTCGCACGCTCTACTCGGCGCTCAGCCTGGTCCTCAACATGGCGGCCCTGGCGGTTCTCTTCCTGCTGCTGGACGCCCAGTTCCTGGCGGCGGTGCAGATCATCGTCTACGCGGGCGCAGTGATGGTTCTCTTCGTGTTCATCATCGCCCTGCTGGCTCCGGCGGCAGAGGAGCGGATCCCCCGCCTGGAGTGGCGGGTGCTGCTGGGCGGATTGGCGGCCATCGGCTTCACCGTGGTGGTGGGACGGCTCACCCTCAATGGGATCACGGTCGGGGCCAATGGCCATCTCCACGGGGGGCTCGGTCCCTTCAGCCCCCAGCTGGTCAACGCCCACGGGCAGGTCCAGACGCTGGGTGAGCAGCTGTTCACCACCTTCCTGCTTCCCTTCGAGCTCACGTCCCTGCTGCTGCTGGTGGCCGCGGTGGGCGCGGTCTACCTCTCCCGGCACCGGCGGGCCGGCGAGTGAGCGGCCTCTTCCCCGGTTTCCTCATCCTCTCCGCCGCGCTCTTCGCGGTGGGCGCCCTGGGGGTGATGGTGCGCCGCAATCTGCTGGTCGTCTTCATGTCGATTGAGCTGATG
>PLTL01000317.1 GCA_003164475.1 Candidatus Dormiibacterota bacterium
CCACTTCGGAGAGGGGGACTACACCAACACTGAGCATCTGATTCGCCAGCTGCTCACCGACGCGCATCCTCGCATCACTCTTCCTCCCCCGACCCACGCCCCCAACCGGACCCCCGTCGGAGAGATCAGCCCCGAGACCTACGTCGGCTACGAGAGGCTCCAGTACCTGCTGCCGAGCACCGTCGTGGCCCAGAATGCCCCGGCGCGCTACCGCTTCCCCGCATCCCTGCCCGTCGGCGGGTTCGGACTCTCGGGAATCTGGACCGAGCTGGCGCAGGAGGCGACCGCTGGAGCCAATGCCAGGCTGGAGCTGCGATTCCTGGCCCACGACGTCTACCTTGTGCTCGGCGGCTCCGGCATCCTCAAGGTATCGGTCGACGGGGCGACCAAGACGGTCGCGGTGACCGGTGTTCCCCGGCTCTACACCCTCTTCCACGCCGGTGTGCTCACCGATGCCACCCTGACCCTCAGCGCATCACCTGGCCTTCAGGTCTACGACTTCACCTTCGGCTGAACGCCCCTCTGGGCTGGAAGCGCGTGCAGCCTGCCCTGACTCCCTGGGCGCCCGACTGCCCGGGCCAGCCGGCCACAACGGCCACCAGCCACATCCGGCGCCGCATCCGCTGCTGCTTCCGGACCCGCACTGCCCGGTACCGGTCCGACCGCGAGAGGTCGGGGGTTGTCGCTCACAGAANNCCGAGAAGGGGACCCAGGCGGCGGCTGATTCATCTCCTGCGACCGCCGTCTGGGCCCTGCCCCCCATTGGTTAACTCAGCTGATGGGATAGAGGTGAGTGAGGACGACGCCGTCGTCCGGGAACTGATAAACCGCAGGCTGCGCGTAGGGGTTGGACGGAGTCGGCCAGCCCCCAATGTGCTGGGCGTCGTACTCGAACCAGTTGACGCCCTCCGTCACCGGGATGACCGGGATGTCGTCCACCATCACCTTCTCGATCTCGTGCATGATGGTGAGTTGCTGCGCCGGACTCGCCGCGGGGTAGGCGTTGAAGAGGGCATCGGTCGAGGGCGACGAGAAGCGCGAGTAGTCCGTCGAGCCGATGTTGCCGCTGAAGAGTATCCCGCGGAGCTCGTAGTACGGACTGGGTCCGTCCAGCGGATACGGCCCCCCGCCTCCAGCGTAGGCGAGCTGGTAGCTGCCGCTTTCGAGATTACTCACGTAGGGGCCGCTGTTCTCGTCCTCGACCGTGACCTGGATTCCGACCGCCTTCAGGTCCTGGGTGATCACCTGGAGCGACGAGTCCCAGTCGGAGAAGCCACTCACCGTGACGATGGTGAAGGAGAGCTGCTGGCCCTGGGCGTCCTGGTAGATGCCGTCCGAGCCCTTCTTGAAACCGGCTGCTTGAAGGATCTGGTCAGCCTTGCTGGGGTCGTAGCTGACGGTGTTGAGCGATGATTCGCACCACTTCTTGAAGGTGGGCAGCACGATTCCGGTCTGGTTGGCAGGCAACTCATAGCCACTCTCGCCTCGCTTGGAGACGGCCGGGCGGTTGATGGCCATGGTGATCGCCTGGCGAACCGCCAGCTTGCTGAGAAGCGGGTTGGTGAGGTTGGGGAAGAGCGACACGTTCTCAACGGGCGGGAACCAGTAGTGGCGGAACGCCGGGGCCTTGGCGATGAAGGAGGACTTGATGTTGGGGATGGGCTGGCCCCCCCACTGCGCGTCCCCTTCGATCAGGGAGAGGTTGCAGGGCGTGTTGCTCAGGAAAGCGGGATAGTTGATCTCCTGGATCTGGGGCACGGGATGACCCCGCTTGCTCTGCCAGTAGTGCGAGTTGCGAAGGTACTCGATGTTGTCCTCAGAGCAGCTCTTCACCAGGTAGGGGCCGGTGCCGATGGGCTTGGTGTCGGCGTAGGAGACGAGCTCGCTCTGGTCCAGGGATCCCCAGATGTGCTGTGGGATGATGGGAGTCTGATCGGCGACATAGTAGAAATAGGATTCGGACGGGGCGTCAAAGGTGAAGACGACCTGGTCCGTGCCTTGGAGCGCCACGCTGGTCAGAGGTCCACCGTCAGCCGACCAGACCGCGTCGAGGTCCAGTGCGGGGGAGGCCTTCATCGCGTCAAAGGTATAGACCACATCGTTGGCGCTGAAGGGCGTGCCATCACTCCACTTCACGCCGCTCCGGATGGTGAAGGTGAGCGCCGTGTAGGTGGTGTTCCAGGTCGATCCGGTGGCCAGCCAAGGAGTCACTGGATTGGTGCCGTTCGCGTTGGTCCTGAGGATGTCCACAGCCTCTAGCGGCTCATATTCAAAGCCCAGGGACGCGAGGCTGACCGCCGAGTTGAAGGGGTTGAACTGGCAAGTCCAGGTGCTGCCGGTCTCATTGCCAATGACCAGCTTTCCCCCGACCTTCCCCGCGTTGGCGGCAGCGCTCGAAGTGAGTGTGGCCTGGCCGCCAGCCGCGGCCAGCGCAGCAAACGCGATCAGCAGCGTGAAGACTCTTCTACGTCTCAACAGTGCCCCTCCTTCAATCTGGCCGCCGATCGGCCCTTGATCGTACGCGGCGCCCGCGGGCCCTGGCTACGACAGGGGCAGTGTCCCGCCCCCGAGGATGGCTGTCAATCACCCCAACGGGTGATCTCAGAGGCACACCGCGTTGTCCAGGACCTAACTCTTCGTCGCCAAGGCGCGCCCGGCGCTGTGCTGGTGGACCGAAGCCCGCCAGGCCTGATTGTTCGCGCAATCCGCGACTCGACGCGATGATACCCCCCACCCCTGGCCCGGTCCTGGCCGCTGCGGGTGTTTGCCCAAGCCACTCCCGCTGAGAGGCGCCTCGCTAGCGGTGCTGGTGCCGGCGAGCGCGGCGACGCAGTCCGGCCAGGGCGCCTATCACGCTGAGACTGGCCAACACGACCACAGTCGCATCCACCACGGGAACCCAGCGGACCTGTTCGCCCTTGACGACGTAGACGCCGACCGGCATTATCAGGCCGCCGAAGCCCGCGCCCGATCCGGCTGGCAGGCCACCATTGGCCCTTCGGTCGGCGCCGTTCGCCAGCTCTGCCGGGCCGGGGCCGGGCGGCAGGGATGGCGGCGGGAGCCTCAGCCCGTCGCCTCCCCCGCCTCCGCCGAGTACGAGGGCCACAGGAATGATGAGAAGCTCGCCCTTCTCATAGGCCGGGCCGAAGGCGCGGCGCACGGAAACGTTCTCACCCAGCCGGCTCAACAGCTCCTGAGTACTCATGGTCGACCAGTCTAATCCGCCGTCACGGCCGGCTCGACCGATTCCGGCATCCTTCTGCGCCAGACGAATTCCCACCCGGACTGGTACATGCCCCTGGAGCCAGAGGGGCCCACGGTCGCCCGAAGAGGTGGCAGCGAAGCGACTGGTGGCTGGCACGCCGTCGACGCCGGCGCAGAAGGGGATCCCTAGAGCTGAGTGGAGGAACTGCTGCCAGAAAGGAAGGGCCAAGCCGGCGCCGCCATCGCCAACGATCCCCAGCCCCAGACCAGCCGCTATCCACGCCTTGCCCGTGGGCACTCCGCGCCACGCCCGCCAACCACGCCACCGGCTCAGCAGAGCGCCGAGCAGCGCCAGGGTTGGGCCCGCCGTGACGGCGAGGAGCTGGCGTCGGAAGAGCTACTCTCCTTGATCCCGAAGCCCCACCAGGAGGTCCTGGATCACGGTGATGGTCTGGTTGCCCGCACCGACCAGTGGGGAACCAGCGCTCCGGAGACCGATGCTCTTGGCGGCGAACCGCAGTCCGCAGGGGCATGGGGGTACGAATCCCGCCCCCGGATCAGACACTGGAAGTCTAGGCCCGGCATCCCCCGGCAGGAGCCGTGGGGACCGCGTGGCGATTTGGCGGTCAGGCAGACAATCGCCAGCGACGCTCACGCCGGCGAGGCCAGCACCAGCCTCTCCGGCGGCCGCTCTGCCCGAGCGCAAAGCCTCACGCTGGCGAGAGCGGCGCCAACCTGGACTGACGCCTTCGGTGCTCCTCCGCATTTCAATCACCGCCCTGGCCCGCTCCTGGTCCCCGTGGCCGGGCGAGCTGGTCAACCCGTTGAGCCGGAGCCCGCCAGTGGGTCCAAATCGGGCCGGCCGGGTGCTATCGTGTCAGGAGCGGCTGGGGGCACGAGCCGGTCGGCTCCGCTGACACGCTCGAACCCCCCCCAAAGGGTGCCCCTGGCCGTGACCCCCAGGTCAGGGACCAACGGCCGCCAGTCGGCTGAGGGCTCCGAGGGGGGGCGGGGCGGTCGCTCGGTTCCCGCCGTTGTCAGGCGGTCGGCGTGCGGGTAGGACCGTGCTGCCTCACCTGCCGCTCGGAGCTGTACCCGCCAGTTGAGTGCAAGGAAGTTGGGATAGGCGGAGGCAGCTCCTACCACGCCTGGCACGGTGCCTTGGGGCCGCGTAGCGGTCCCCCAAGAGATCCTTCGTGACCTGCTCCAGGCGGGTTTGGGCGGAGGCCCGTCCTGCCACCCAGGGTGCCTGTTTCAGAGCCCCCGTGGTTCCCGTACGGGCCCGCCAGGACTGGGTGTGGAACCACCCGCTGACAAGCTCCGTCGCTGAGGATGACCTGAGTTGGGGTCGGCAGGATATCTCGGCCGGCTGTGGCTGAGGCCTCCGCCGGCGGAGGGTGGTGGGGAGGCGCATCCTGTCAGCTGGCCTGGTACCGCCCCGCTCGGCTGTGAAGCCATCCCCACCTCCGCGCCTCGTCGCTTCTCGGCATGTACGGCTGCCCCCATCCCGACCGGCCAGGTCGCGGTCGTGCCGGGGATCTAAGCCGACGCCGGCGTTGCCCCGACCAGGAACGCAGCAGCCCGAGACCTGCGGTGCAGTCTGCCCAAAGCCGGCTGGACTGGTCCGTGACAACCGACGAACTCAGTCGCGGCGGTTAGAACCGGGATCCCGTGGCTGGCTCACCCCAACCACCGGCGGCCGAGCCCAGGCGGGACCCGACCTTCCGAGCATCCAGCTCGTCGCCGCAACGATCAAGATCGTGACCAGGGCAATCAGCAGTGGGTAGACGATGTGCGCATGAATGACGAACTCCGCACCGATCAGGGCTCCGACCAGCATCGCGGCCACCGCGGTGACGCGGCGCCCCCCTCTGGATCCCCTGCCGCCCGCGATCACGCTGTCGGCAGCGATGCCGGTGATGGTCAAGGTGAGAACCGTGGTGGCCAGGTCGGGGACCGCAAGTTTGCGGGCAGCGGCGTTCTGGATCCCCATGGCGATCGCGAGGACGACGATTAGAGGGTAACGGTATCCGGCTACGCTACGACCCCCACTCAGCGTGGCCAAGACCACCGCGGCCACCAGGAAGACCGCTTGGATTGCAGCAGCGGTGCTCAGAAGTCGGCCGCGATCTTGGCCGAGCCGTGAGCCAAGTGTGCCGCCGACCAGGGCGCCGAGGCCGAACGACGCCAAGGCCAGAATTGATGCAGGGATCGAGAACCCACGCGCCCCAGCCAGGGCGAAGCCAAAGAACACGACGTTGCCCGTCATGTTGGCGACGAACACGTGACCAAGGACCAGATAGCTGAAGGAGTCAACCAGGCCGGTCACGACCGTCATGGCTATGAGCAGCGGCGGCAGCGGACCATGCCTGCTGTCGCGATCCGGGAAAATCGTTTGCCGGATCTCGGTGAGGAAGGTGTTCACGTCGGAGTTGCTGGAGTCGTCTCGAATGCGCCGGCCGAAGCGGCGGGTACCGCCCCGCCACCGCTGGCGCTCACCCGCTCCACCGCTCGCAGTTCCGGACCTGCCGAGATGTCCGAGAGCGGCCCGTCCGCGATGAGTGGTCGATCTCCCGCCCGCCGTAATCCGTCGGCAACATGCCGCTGGCCGACCGGAGCGAGCGGTCCACTCGTCAAGACGCCCGCGAAGGAAACGTCAGCCAAGCAGATGACCCTCCACTAGAACCAGGCAGGCTGGGGGGCCCGGACGGCTGGGCCTGGCAGTTTCGGGCGCTATTCCCCGACCGAGAGCGGCCAGCGCGTGGTCGAGCAGAGCCGCTTGGGTCACACTCGCCGCGTTCGCCTGAGACCGTCGGTCCCGTGAAGTGCGTGGCACCGCGCTCCCGCCCGAATACCTCCCAGGCAAGAGGCCGCGGGTCCGAGGGCCGCCTCCTTGTCCGTCGATCACGAATCCGAAGCTCTGACCGGGCGGCCCGGGGATCCTGGCCATGCTCAGCAGCGCCGGTCCTCATGCTGAGGTCCGACTCCCAGGCCAGCGGCGATCGGCGCGCACGGTGGTCGGCCGATAGCGGGTGATGACCGCGGTGATGTCAAGCCCGGGCACGTCCGCGGCGGCCTCGCCAACAAGCTCGCGAACCAATGCGGTCAGAGGAACCTGCGCTACCGACCGGTGGAAGAGCTCAAGCGCCAGGTCGAGATCCTTGAGAAGGTCGCGCACGGCGAAGAGCGTGGGCTCATGCTGACGGTCCAGGTAGCCCGCCCGACGCATCTCGAGCGACGGTGCCAGGCGAGCCAGTACCCAGAAGACCTCCTGGCGGTCAAGGCCCGCAGCCTCTCCCGCCACCTGCAGCTCGGCGGCGGCCGTCGTCACCGCCCCAAGCATGCTGTTGGCGACCAGCTTGAGGCGTGCTCCGCTGCCCAGAGAGCCGACGTGGCGCACCTCACCGAGCCGCTCCAACACGGGCCGGGCGCGCTCGACATCGGCGGGCGCACCGCCGGCGAGGATCGCGGCCCCTCCACGGAGCACAACGGTCGGCGCACCGACGATGGGCGCGTCGATGAGGGCCGAGCCGGTCGCGTTGAGCTGCGGCTCCAACTCCGCCAGCACTTCGGGTCCCGAGGTGCTCATCTCGACGAAGACCTGCCCGGTCGCGGCCGCGAGTGCGCCCACCGGCCCGCCAAACGCGGCACGCACGGCCTCCGCACCGGTCAGACTGGTGATCACGACTTCGGCATCGCGAACCGCGTCGGCCGGCGTGGCGACGACACGTCCGACTCCCACCTGCTCCGCCCGAACTCGGGTTCGGTTCCATAGAGTTGGCTCGAACTCGGCGAGCCGCTGGGCGAGGGCTGAACCCATCCGCCCAGTGCCGAGAATGGCGATCCGCGTGCTCAGAGCGTCACCCTCCCAGTCGGCTCCACGGGCCCAGAGCCCGCGCCGGTCCTTGCCAGCGCCTGGGTAATCTCCGCCAGATCCGCAGCAGTGAGATCGAGCCGTCCGGCGCCGACCCAGCCATCGATCTGCACGGCGTCTCGCGCGCCCACGATGGCACCGGACACGCCGGGCCAGGCGAGCGTCCAGGCGACGGCCACCGCCGAGGCGGTGGTGCCGTGGCGCTTGGCGATCGGCCGCAGCGCGTCACGCAGGGCGAGGTTGCGCGACAGGTTCGGTTCGAGGAACGGCTCGGAGTGGCGACGCCAGTCGTCGTCGGCCATGACCGCCAGGCGCTCCGCCGAGAAGGTGTCGGTGAGGAGTCCCGACTGCATCGGGCTGTAGACGATCACACCGGTGCCATGTGCCCGAGCCCAAGGGATGACGCCGGCGCCGGAGTCGCGAGCAATCAGCGAGAAGGGAGGCTGGAGCGAGTCCACGTGGCGGATCGCCTCGGCACGCTCGAGCAGCGCCACATCGAAGTTGGAAACCCCAGCCGCGCGGATCTTCCCCTCCTCCACCAGTCGCGCCATCTCTCCCCAGGAATCCTCGATCGAGGTGCCGGTCGCGTCGGGCCAGTGAAACTGGTAGAGGTCAATGCGCTCGACGCCGAGCCGCCGCAGCGAGGCCTCGACTTCGCGGCGGATCGACGCGGGCTGGAGGTTGCGCTGGGGCTCGTCGAAGGGGTTGGCACGGTCTGGGATCAGGCCACCCTTGGTGAACACGAGCGGTCGCGCCGCCGCCGGCATCTCGCGCAAGGCTCGGCCAACGACCTCCTCGGAGTGGCCAAGCCCGTATATGGCGGCGGTGTCGAGCCAGTTCACGCCACGATCAACAGCGTGGCAGATGGCCGCAATCGACCGGGCGTCGTCCTGCTGCCCCCAGCCGTACGCCCAGCCACCTCCGCCGATCGCCCAAGCCCCGAATCCCACCGTGGTGATCTCGAGTTCGGTGGCGCCGAGCCGGCGGCGGCGTAGTGCTGCGGGCGTGGTCCTCATGGCAGGCGCTCCTTCTTCGCGGGGCGTAGTTCGATATGAAGATACTTCATGGCCTACTGCGTTGTCAAGAGTCTCCATGTCGAGATATCATGGCGGCATGCCCGAGGACGCGATCGACGACATCGTCCGGCAGTGGAACCGTGAGCGGCCCGACCTCGATGTCTCGGCGACCCATGTCCTTCAACGCATCACCCGGCTGTACCTCCTCCAGTCGAGTAGCTTCGCAGACGTTTTTGGGCATTACGGCCTCACCTTCGGCGAGTACGAGGTGCTGGCCGCTCTGCTACGGTCCGGTCCGCCCCACCAGCTGACCCCCAGCGACCTGGTCGATGCCCTGGTGCTCTCGTCGGGTGCGATGACCAACCGCATTGACCGCGTCGAGGCGGCCGGCCTGGTGCAACGCCTCCCAGACCCCGACGATCGACGCGGAACCCTGGTCGCCCTTACGGAGAAGGGGCGCCAGGTCGTCGACGAGGCGCTCCTGGCCCACCTGGAGAACGAGGAGCGACTGCTCAGTGCGCTCTCCGCCGGCGAGCGCCGGCAGATCGCCGACCTGCTGCGCAGGTTGCTCGCCTCCGAGCCCTTTGCCACGCTCGATCCCGGTCGCCCCGGCGACAGCCAGGGCCGGGTCCCCGGCCAGGTGGCGCGGGCGCGACGATCACGCCGCCGCTGACCCCGAGTTGTCTCGGCAGGTTGTTGAGATTCCCGTCATGGTGACTTGGCGGGCGCTCCGTCGAGTTCGGTGGGCAGGTCCCCAGCCCGTCATCCGTGCCTACCCGCCCGCTGCTGGCAATCGTGGTGACGGCAGCGCCCCTAGTCGCAGCCCGATGGCCGCCGGGATGGTGACCCAAGGATGAATCGTCTGCGCGAGCCCGCAGCCCTCGGACTGTGCCCTGCCGGCCGGGCAGGAATTCTTGGCCAGAAGGGCGGCTGGGTCGGCGATCGCGGCCCCTGGTAGGGTCGGGGCCTGCTTGGGGTTGATCCTGAGGCCGCGGCGGGAGAGATTCTAACCCCCGAGAGCGTTGCCGCCCCAAGGGTTTCCAACTGCAGACGAAGGAGTCAAGCCACCGCCCCAGGCGTCCAGAGTGAGATCGAACTGGCCCGGTCGCCGTCCGCTCGCACCCGTCCCGATGGCCATGAGTCCGGTCGTTTGCCGGGTCAAGCTCTGCGGCGCCCAGGCGTGCCCTGGCTGGAGCTGCTCCCTACGTCAGCCCCGCGGTCAGCGATGGGGGTGACCCCAAGCCAGCCCGAGGTTGGGGCAGACCCGGCGGCCGGGGGAGCCCTGCGAAAGTGCATCCCTGCGCAACCCCCGCGAGCGATGATGCCCCCGTCCCTCCGAGCCAGCTGGACAGGCGGCAACCCTTCACGCGCTCAGCTTCGGGAGAAATGGCGACACCACCTCAGAGCCACCAGGACGCCGCGGCGCGGCGGCGCCCCTTCCTCCACATGCCTGTGCCGTGGGTGTTCCTCATGGCGTACCTGATGGGCGTCTGCCTGCAGATCTTGGCTCCCCTCGACGCCGGATCGAGCCTACGGATCGCCGCGCAGATCGGGGGAGCGGCGCTGTTCATCTCGGGAGCAGCGATCGCCGGGTGGAGCCTCGTCCTCTTTCGCAGAGGAGAAAGGACCACAACGACGCCGGGTGACGCCTCCACCCGGCTGGTCACCAAGGGCCCGTTTGGGTTCACCCGCAACCCCATGTACCTGGGGCTGGTGCTCGCCTACCTCGGGGAAGAGGGGCTGCTGACGCAGGTTTGGCCGCTCCTCTTCCTCGCCCTCACGGTGGGCTACGTCAATTGGTTTGTCATTCCCCTGGAGGAGGCCTCACTGGAGCAGGGCTTCGGGGATCGCTATCGGCGGTATTGCGCCGGGGTGCGACGTTGGATCTAGTGGTGCGTCTGGGAAATGGATAGACAAGAGGGTAGAAGTGACGTAGGCTGAGCCGATGTGGACATCAGCCGCGCCGCTAGAGATCAGCCCGGGCGACCGCCGTGTGCTCGAAAGCTGGGTTCGGGCGTACCAGACACCTCAGAGCATCGCGCTGCGGGCTCAGATCGTGCTGGCTGCAGCTCAAGGACATCCCAACAACCGGATCGCCAGAGAGCTGGGCGTTACCCGGACCACCATCCTGCTCTGGCGCCGTCGCTTCTCCAGCGGGGGCCCGGAAGCGCTCACCGAGGTGGCGC
>PLTL01000075.1 GCA_003164475.1 Candidatus Dormiibacterota bacterium
CCGAGGACGATTCGGCCGACCACTGCCCTCCTCATCCTCGTCTCGGCGGGAGCGCTGATCGTCGCCGTGGGGGCGGTCGGGGTCGCGGCCCACACCCTGAGTAGCCAGACGGCGAGCACCGATGCCAACTTCCCGGTCGGAGCCGCCAACTGGCTGGAGGCCCACCCCAACGTCGGCACGCGCATGTTCAACGCCTACGACTGGGGCGGCTACCTCATCTATCGCTTCTACGGGGATGCCAACCGCCGCGTCTTCATCTACGGCGAGGCCACCGAGGTGGGCGACCCGCTGCTGCAGCAGGTCAGCGACGTCGAGAACGCCGAGCCCAACTGGCAGACGATCCTCAACGAGCACGGCGTCAACTACGTTGTCGAGCGCACCGACTCGGCGCTCAGCATGGCGCTCTCCGTCGACCTGCAGTGGAAGCAGGTCTACAACGACGGCTTCGCAGTGATCTTCGTCAAGCGCTAAGCCCGAGGATCTCGGGCTGACCCCCGGTCCTGGTGCTCGGCGAGTGGCTCCTCCACGAACCGCACGACGTCGCCAGACTCGCTGACGATGTGCTCCGAATACCACGGCGGCTTTCGGCGTCGATCGATAGACCGATATAGCTTCGACCACGTGCCGCTGCCCCGATGGAGATCGTCGCCCCTCCACATCTCCCAGAGGTGTCTCCCCCGGACCAAGGTCCCCGACCTCCCGCGGGCCATGAGATGGCCGTGGGCCGTGATACTCGCCGACAACTGCACCTCGAAGGCGCGGCCCAGGGCCCCGCAATCCGAACACGGTTCGCGCCTCTCGATGGGCAAGCCCGGGTCCTCGGCGAGGAGGTGCCCATTGGCGCAGCGAACTGTTATCGCCGGTTGGTTTGTCATTTAGCTCCCGGACCCGACCCCCGCTGGGCACCTCGGCGGCGTCGGGTCCCACGACGGCCCGCGGGGCCTCTCAGTTCCGCCCCGGGAGCGCTGGAGGTCCTCGAGCAGGTCGTCCGCGACCAGGCCGAGCAGGTACCCCGAATCCCGATGTCCAGCTCGACGAAGACCATCCGCGAGAAGGACGGCGGCCGTCGCGCCGAACAGCTTAAGTGCGACGCGGGGGCGCTGGCTTACCGAACAAGTCATGTAATCCATGGTATCGGGCGCCGACGCGGGCGAGCCCGACTCGGGCCACCGCCCGAACGTCCCGGGTCTCCGCCCGTAGGTGGCCCCGTCGGCCTGTGCAGACCGAGGTTCACCATCGCCGGACGACGGCTAGACGTGGGCTGCCGTCGTCGAGGCCGTGGTGGCGCCTTTTGCCCTACAGCCCCAGCATCCCCGCGGCGTTCTCCTCGAAGAGGGTGCCCCGGCGGATGTAGCGGCGGAGCGTGGTGAGCGACCGGTGGCGGGTCTGGCTGGCGATGGCCCGCTCGGTGGCGCCGGCCTGGGGCGGCGGCGGTGGCGAACCCGGCCCGCAGCGAGTGGCCGGAGAGGTCGGGGATCTTGAGCTGGGCGAGGCGGGCGGCTCGGACGAGGATCCGGCTGACCGCCCGGTCGCTCATGCGATCGGGGAGGAGATGGTCCCGGCGATCCATGACCCGGAACAGGGGGCCCGAGTCGATCTCGGCGAGGCGGCGCCAGCGCTGGAGGGCGATCACCGGGTCGGTCTCCTGGTGGCTGCCCGGCGGGATGCCGATCTCCTGGCCCGCCGCCTCGGGGTCGGTCTTGCTGCGCCGGATGCGCAGCAACAAGCCGCCGTCGACCTCGCGGACGTCGGAGCAGTCGAGGGCAGCGATCTCGGCGCGGCGCAGGGCGCCGGCGAAGCCGAGGAGGAGGACGCAGTGGTCACGGAGGTTGCGTAGGCTCCTCCGGGGTGGCCGCCACCATCTCCCGGAGCTGGGCGACGCTGAGCGGCGCCGCCTCGGTGCGGGGAGCGACCCCGAGCCGACGGCGGATGCCCCGCATGACCAGGCGAACCTCGATCTCCTGGGTGGGGGCCGGTCGGACCCCATCTGCCTGGTGGGCGAGGGTGATCGCCGCCAGCTGGAGCTGGACCCAGGAGGAAGTGAGAGGCAGGGGCTTCCCCTTGACCAGCCGGGTGGTCTGGGCGAGGTCGCTGACGTAGCGGGTGAGGGTGCGGGGGGTGGCAGGCAGGGCGGTCAGGTCGTGGACGGCGCACCACGACGTGAACTGTTCCCACGCCCGCTGGTACTTGGCCCGGGTGGACGCTGCGAGCGAGGCCTCGAGATGGGCCTCGACCTGGACGTCGAGGGCCTCGAGCCTGGCGGAGGCGGTCTCGCGAGGGGCCGACTCTGGCGCGATCACTCCAGTTGTGCCGCGCCGGGAATTTGACATGACCCATGACGGACGAGCGACAGCAGGCTGAGGAGGCCCAGAGTCGGTCGCTTCGAGGGCCGGCGAACGGGATTGGCCCTGCGGTGGCCAGGCGCCGGTCCGGCCGACCGAGGTCCCCGCGCGGATGACCCGGCCGCTGGTGATCTGGGGTGGCGCGGCATGAGCGGGCACTTCCTCGACCTGAACGGGGCGGCCATCGTCGCAACGGAACAGCTCATCGACGCTCGCGCGATGATCACCAACGCCGTGGAGGCACAGGCGATGGTGGC
The DNA here is from genome assembly GCA_003164475.1 of Candidatus Dormiibacterota bacterium. Next base: position 2,600 of record PLTL01000075.1, read on the forward strand.
CATCCACGGCGCGGCTGGGACCGGGAAGAGCTTCGCCGTCGAGCAGGCGCTGATCGACCTTCCGCCGCGCAGCTGGGTCTGGATGGACTTCCGCTGCCGCCCGACCCTTCGCGACGTCCGTCACGCCCTGCATCGCGCCGTCGGCCTGGGCTCGATTCTCCCCGCCGACGCCTACGGCGTCGACATGGCCCTCAAGGCGGCGCTGGCGGCGCGCCCCCGCCTGGTGGTGATCGACGAGAGCCAGTGGCTGACCCGCGAGTGCTTCGAGTACGTCCGCCACCTTCACGATGATCCCGACACCCAGTTCAGTCTGCTGTTCGTGGGCGGCGCTGGCTGCTACGAGGTGCTGCGCCGCGAGCCCATGCTGGATTCCCGCCTCTACGCCCATGTCCGCTTCGAGCCGCTCAGCCTGGACCAGGTGCTCGCCGTCATCCCGGTGTACCACCCCATCTACGGCGGCGTCAGCGACGACGTGGTGGCCCAAATCGATCGTCGCTGCGCCCACGGCAACTTCCGGAACTGGGCGAAGTTCACCCACCACGCGACCCGCTTCTGCGCCGAGACGGGACGGGAGGTGATCGACGACGAGGTCATCCGCAACGTGTACCGGGCGCTCGGTGGAGGGGTGAGCGGTGGCCAGTAGAGGGGTGGAGAGACAAGGCCAGCGGGCGCAGGTGGAGATCCTCCACGACCCCGCCGACGACCGGAGGCTCCACGACGCCATCCGACGCCGGTGCCGCAGGCGCAGCGACCAGCTGGCGCTGGCCCTGCCCCCCGAGGATCGCCTGGACCGACGCCCTCTTTCAGACTGGGTTCTGCTCGCCGTCTACCAGGCGCTGGAAGAGCCGCCAAGGCCCAGCCGCGATGAGCTCTCGCACCGCCGCTATCACCCCACCCAGCTGCCGCTCTTCACCAGAGCAGAGGTCGGGGGCACGAGCAGGGATGTGCCGACCAGCTGTCGCTCCTTCCCGAGCTGGAGCTGGCCGAGCGGATCGCCCGCAGCCAGGCATTGGCCCGGGACCTGTGGCTCGAGGAAGTCAGCGCCATGCTGGTAGACCGGGGCGTCCGCGACCTCTACGTGC
>PLTL01000344.1 GCA_003164475.1 Candidatus Dormiibacterota bacterium
GATCGTCGAGGAGGTTGACCTCGTCCACATAGAGGATCTGCCGGTTGGCGTCGGCCAGGACCCCGGGCTCGAAACGGCGCTGCCCGGAGTGGATGGCGGCCTCGAGGTCGATCGACCCGACCACCCGGTCCTCCGAGGCGTTGATGGGCAGCTCGACAACCCGCATCTGGCGCCGAGCCACTTGGGGGCTCTCCCCGGAGGCACGGCGGGCCCGGCAGTCGGCGCAGATCGAGTCGCCGTCGGGGGCGCACCCGAAGCAGCATCCGACCACCACCTCGAGTTCGGGGAGGAGCCGGGCGAGCGCCCGGACCGCGGTCGACTTGGCGGTTCCCTTCTCCCCTCTGATCAGGACCCCGCCGATCGCCGGGTTGACCGCGTTCAGCTCCAGAGCCAGGCGCATCTGTCCCTGGCCCACCAGGGCGGTGAAGGGGTAGACGGTGCGGAGATCGCCCATGGGCCGATTGTCGCAGAGGGCGCCAGAACCGCCGCCTCAGCCTGGCTGGCGAAGGGCCTCGGCAACCGGGCGCAGGATCGCCCCCTCCGAGAGGTCGAAAAGCCCGAAGTAGGCGCCCCCCATCCGCTCGGCCAGGTCCACGCAGGCGTTGAAGGTGTAGCCGGCGAACCGGGGCGACCCGGAGCGTTGGAGGCCGGGAGCCGCTTGGACGTGGAAGCGGTCCTGAGACGAGTCGATCACCACAGAGCGCACCCCCGCCCGCTTCACCTGCTCGGCCAGCCGCTGAGCCTCCAGCAACGGCTCCTCTCCGCCGAAGCTGATATTGCCGCGACCGTCACTGATCAGCACCAGCAGGGGCAGCACCTCCGGGTCCCGCAGCCGCTCGGTCCTGACCAGGTCCAGCGCGGTCGTCAAGCCATGGGTCAGTGGGGTGGTACCCCCCACCGCGATCCGGGCTAGCTGGCGCTCGGCCAGGTCCACGCTGGCGGTGGGGCGCAGCACCACCCGGGCGCTCCGGCCTGAGAAGGCGACCAGGGCCACCCGATCCCGGCGCACATAGGCATCCTTGAGCAGGGCCAGGATGGCGCTCCGGGTGGCGGCCATGCGCCGCTCGGCGTCCATGCTCGCCGAGGCGTCAACGGCGAAGACTATGAGGTTGCCGATCCGGCGCTGACGCACCTTCTGGCGCAGGTCTCTCGGCTCGAGCCGCAGCGCCGACCCCTCCCCATCCGAGCTGGCCCGCCGGGAGACCTGGTGGGGCGCGGCGGCGCGAAGGGTGGCGTCCAGGGCCAGGTCGGTAGGGCGGTCCACCTCCCGCGCCCCGACGTAGCGACCGCGGCGATCCCGCGAGCTGGTCTGGCTGCGCCGGCCGCTGCCCCACCGCCGCAGCCGCTCCCGGGGCAACCGCAGCCCGCCGGCGGTGAAGGCCTCCTCCACCTCCACCGGCTCGGTCGCCGCCGGTCCCAGGCGAAACTCGGAGCGGCCGGCCGCGGCGGTGGCGGCCTCTCCCTCACCGGCCGGCGGCCCCTCCCCCCCACTCTCGGCGCCGGCGCCGTCGGAGGCTGGGGAATCCGGGGGGCGGTTGGGGTCGGGCACGCCGACCTCGACGGGTACGGTGGGCAGATCGGCGACCTCATGGATCCCCACCGGGCCCGCCCGGAGGCCGCCACCCCCAGAGCGGCGGCGATGGACCAGGGCCAGCTCAGCCACATCGGCCAGGTCCTGCAGGGTCACCACCAGCCGGTCCCGGCCGGGGTCGGCCAGATCGGCGGCGAGCAGAGCCCGCCGCGCCCGCGCCGCCTGCACCAGGACGATGTCGGCACGGTGCCCCATCACCTCCTGATCCACGCTCAGGGCCGCTGCCGTCCAGACCACGACGGCGGGCGTTCGCACCCCATCCAGCAGGTCGTGGGCCCGTCGCAGCCGCCGCGCCAGGCGGCGGTCATCCTCGCCGGGGCCGGGACCGGCCCCCTCCTGGCGCATGATCGCGACCCGGTCCTCGAGCCTCGAGAGCCCGGCCACGTCGACGCAGAGACCGAAGCGGTCGAGCAGCTGGGGTCGGAGCTCGCCCTCGTCGGGGTTCATGGTCCCGACCAGGAGGAAGCGCGCCGGGTGGGTGATGGAGATCTCCTCGCGCGCGACCACGTTGACGCCCATGGCGGCGGCGTCCAGGAGCACGTCGACCAGGTGGTGCTCGAGCAGGTTCACCTCGTCCACGTAGAGGAGCTGGCGGTTGGCCTCGGCCAGAACTCCCGGCTGGAAGGCCCGACGACCCTGGCTCAGCGCTCGCTCCAAGTCGATCGAACCGACCACCCGATCCTCGGAGGCACCGAGGGGCAGCTCCACCACCCGGGTGGGCCGGACCGCAATCGGCAGTCGCTCCCCCAGGGCCAGCCGGGCTCGGCATCCCTCGCACTGCTCAGCACCCCGGGGCGAGCAGCCGTAGGGGCAGTCCAGCACCCGTTCCTGCCTGGGCAGGATCCCGGCCAGCGCCCGCACCAGGGTCGACTTGGCGGTCCCCCGCTCGCCCCGGATCAGGACGCCGCCCAGCTTGGGGTCGACCACGGCCAGAAGCAGGGCCAACTTCATCCGCTCCTGGCCAACCACCCCGGTGAATGAGGGGCCGCGCCAGCCGGGACCGGCACGGTGCTGAACGCTCAGGGCTGGCGCTCCCGACCGGCCATCCTCCACCCGCCTGGGGTGGGGCGCGGTGCGGGCTCCTCGGCCAGGCGTCCCCGGACTGCCGTTCACTTGGGTCCCCGAGTCGCCTTTACGGCATCCACCACCCGGTATCGTAGAAGTGATCGTTCCGCGGCCATCTCCTCAGAGCCTACGGAGGGAGGATCCCGACCATGTTCCCTGCCGGCCAGCTGGGCCTCATCGGAGGTACCGGGCCCCTCGGTCGCGGCCTGGCCCTGCGGCTCGCCGGGGCCGGCCGGCCCGTGCTGGTGGGCTCCCGAGACGCGTCTCGGGCGGCGGCGATCGCCGGCGAGCTGGCGGCGGAGCTCGCTGGAGAGCCGCGCCTGACCGGAGCCACCAACCGAGAGGTCGCGGAGCGAGCGGAGCTGGTGCTGGTCACCCTTCCCTACCCGGCGACCCGGGAGACGGTGCTCCCGCTGGTGCCGCAGCTGGCTGGCAAGGTGGTTGTCTCCACCGCCGTGCCGTTGCAGTTCCGCGGCGGGGTCCCCTTCCCGGCCCCGGTCCCAGCCGGATCCGCCGCGCTGGAGCTGGCCAGCTACTGTCCCGATTCCCGGGTGGTGGGCGCCTTCCACACCGTCAGCGCTCCCTCACTGGCCCGCCTGCAGACCCCGCTCGATGAGGACACCCTGATCACCGGAGACGACCCCGCGGCCAAGGCGGCGGTCGTCGAGCTCGTCCTGCTGGTGCCCGGACTCCGGCCGGTGGACGCAGGCGGCCTGGTCAGTTCGCTGCTCACCGAGTCCCTGACGGCGCTGCTGCTCCGGCTCAACCGCATCCACCACGCCCATTCCGGGGTCCGCCTCACCGGCCTCTGAGGGTTCGCTGCCAGAGCAGCCGGGGCGGGAGGCCGAGCCAGGAAGGTCAGTCGCCGTTCGTCAACAGGGGACATCAGGAACGTCCGGCTGTCGACGACCGCCGGTCATGCCGGCGGAGGAGGGGGAGCGCAGAGCCCGCGAGGCCCTGCGCTCCCCCTCGGCCCGCCCACCCCGGTCAGATGTGGATCGCCATCCCCTCGGCCGCCAGAGCGGCCTCCTTCAGGCTCTCGCTGAGGGTCGGGTGGGCGTGGACCAGAGCCTCGAACTGCTCCGCCCTGACCCCGGCCCAGGCCGCCATCACCATCTCCGGGAGGAGCTCGGTGACCTCGGCGCCGATGGCGTGGGTGCCCAGCAGCCGCCCCGTTTCCGCATCGAACACGGTCTTGACGAAGCCCACCGTGTCACCCATGGCGATCGCCTTGCCACTGGCGCTGAAGGGGAACTTGCCGACCCGCACCTGCAAGCCCCGCTCCCTGGCCTGGGCCTCGGTGAGTCCGGCAGAGGCCACCTGAGGCTGGCAGTAGGTGCAGCGGGGCACCTGGACCGGGTCCAGGGGGGCCACCTCCCGCCCCGCCGCGGTCTCCACCGCGATGACACCCTCGGCGCTGGCGGCATGGGCAAGAAGGGGTGCGCCGGTGACGTCGCCGATCGCGAAGACCCCGGGGATGCTGGTGCGCATGTGGTCATCCACCTTGATGAAGCCCTGCTCCACCACCACCCCCAACTCCTCCAACCCCAGATCCTCGACATTGGCGCGGACCCCGGTGGCGGTGAGCACCATCTCCGCCTCCACCACCTCGCCCCCCTCCAGATGGAGCCACCACCCCTCCCCGCCTCGCTCAGCGCGCTGGATCAGACGGCCGGTCTCGACCCCGATGCCCTGGCGAGTGAACTGCCTGGTCAGCTCCTTCGAAATGTCCTCATCCTCCTGGGGCAGGAGCCGGGAGAGCGCCTCGATCACGGTGACCTGGACCCCGTACGAAGCGTAGATGTAGGCGAACTCGGCTCCGATCGCGCCTCCCCCCACGATGGCGCAACTCTTGGGCAGCTGGCGCAGCTCCAGCGCCTCCCGGTAGGTGAAGACTGAACGCCCGTCCGGCTCCAGCCCGGGCAGGGTCTGGGGTCGGGCCCCGGTGGCGATCACCAGCTGGGAGGCCGCCACGGTCTGTCCGGAGGGCGAAACCTGGAGGGTCTGCTCGGAGGTCAGGCGGGCTCGGCCCCGGACCACCTCGACCCCGTTCTTGCGCATCAGGAACGCGACCCCTTGGACCAGCTTCCCCACCACCTGGCGACTGCGAGTGATGGCGGCGTCGAAGTCGGCCACCACCTCGCCCCGGCTGATGCCAAAGGCGTCGGAGTCTCGGATCAGACGGAGCACCTCGGCGTTGCGCAGCAGGGCCTTGGAGGGAATGCAGCCCCAGTTGAGGCAGGTCCCCCCGGCGCGTTCCATTTNNAGCCCCAGTTGAGGCAGATCCCGCCCAGCGTCTCGGACTCCTCCACCACCGTGACCGCCATACCCAGCTGAGCGGCTCGGATCGCGGCCACATAGCCGCCGGGACCCGAGCCCACGATTGCGAGGTCGTTCATCGCTCCTCCTTGGTGATCCGGTCGACCCGGACGTCCTCGGTCAAATCAGACACGCGGCGGGATGCTCCAGGCACCAGCGCAGGTAGGCGAGCGCCTCGGCCGCCGCGGCCCCGTCGATGACCCGGTGATCTATGGACAGCGTCAGCGCCAGTTGGTGCCCGGGCACCAACTGCCCGTTCGACAGCACCGGCACCTCCCTCACCTCGCCCACGGCCAGAGCGCTGCCCTGCCCGGGAGGGATGATCGCCGCAAACTGGCTGACCCCGAACATCCCCAGGTTGGTGATCAGGGCGTGTCCGCCCGAGAGCTCCTCGGGACGGAGCCGGCTGCTCCTGGCCCGGGCCACCAGGTCGTGCGCTCGGCGGGCCAGCTCGGCCAGGGGCAGCACCTCGCAGCGCCTGAGCACCGGGGCCAACAGCCCGTCGGGGAGCGCCACCGCCAGGGCGATGTTGCTCTGGGAGTAGCGGCGCAGGCCGTCGCCCGCCCAGGCGGCGTTGAGGTTGGGATGACGCTGCAGGGTCAGCGCCAGCGCCCGGATGATGAAGTCAGTCACCGAGAAGCGGGGAAGCGCAGCGTCCCCCAGCTGGTTGAGCTCCGCCCGGAGCTCGAGCAGGCTCCCCATCGCCGCCTCGGTGGTGAGGTAGAAGTGGGGGATCGAGGTCTTGGCCTCCACCATCCGCCGCCCGATCGTCTCGCGCATCCGCGACAGGGTCACCAGCTCAGAGGGGTCCCCAGGATCGATCGTCCCGCCGAACTCCCCGGACAGGGCGGCGAGGGCGACGCCAACTCCGCCAGCGGAGGCCGTCTCCACGTCCTCTGCCTTGATCCGCCCTCCGGGCCCGGTGGCCACGATGCCCTGAAGGCTGATCCCCAGCTCCCGGGCCCGGCGTCTTGCCAGCGGGCTGGCCTTGATGCGGGAGCCGGCGGGGGTGTCCCGCGGCAGGGATGGCTCCGGCTCGGTGTCGGTGGGCGCCTGGGCCCACTCGGGCGCGGGCGCCGGCTCGGCGCGCGGGCCGGATGAGTCTGGACTCAGCGCCGCCGGGGCGCCCGGGCCGGGCGCCCCGGCCGGCGGCCGCTCTGGACGAGGCGGTGCTGGAGGTGGCCGCCGAGCAGACGCCGCCTGGCCTCGGGAAGACTCGCCGCCGTCCGCCGGCCCCGCTTCCCGGTCCCGGGACGGCGCCGAAACTGGCTCCGGCGAGTCCACCAGCTCCTCGGCGACGTCGGCGATGATGGCGATCGCCTGCCCCACTGGAACCCTGGATCCGGGTTGGACCAGGATCTGGCGCAGCACCCCGCTGGCGTAGGCCTCGATGTCGATGTCGGCCTTGTCGGTGGCAATGGAGGCGATCAGGTCGCCCCGGGCCACCGCTGCTCCCTCCTCGACCAGCCAGCGGTTGATCGAGCCCTCAGTCATGTCGTACCCCATCTGGGGCATCGTCACCCGATAGGCCATCAGCTCAGTCGCCGGACAGCTTCCACCACGTCGTCGCTGGTGGGGATCAGCGCTCTCTCCAACGGGCGCGAGTAGGGCATCGGGACATCAGGACTGGCCACCCGCTGAATCGGGCCGTCCAGATCGTCGAAGCAACGGTCGGAGATCTCGCTGAGGAGATCCGCACCGAAGCCACCGGTGCGCCAGTCCTCCCCGCACAGGACCAGCTGATGGGTCCGTCGCACCGAGTCGACCACGGTCGGATAGTCCACCGGGCGCAGGGTGCGCAGATCGATCACCTCGCAGGAGATACCGTCCTCGCGCTCCAGCACCTCGGCCGCCTGGACCGCCTGGAGCAGCATCCGCGAGTAGCCCACCAGGGTCACGTCCTGCCCCTTATGAACCACCTGGGCCCGCCCGATGGGGACCTCGTCCGAGCCAGCCTCGGAGGGCTCGGGGACCTCCCCCTTGGTGCTGTAGAGCAGGCTGTGCTCGATGAAGATGACCGGGTCGGGGTCGCGGATCGAGGCCAGCAGCAGGCCTCGGGCATCTGCGGGGGTGGCCGGCATGACCACCTTGAGCCCGGGGACGGAGGCGAACCAGCCCTCGAAGGTCTGGGAGTGGGTTGGCCCTAGCTGACCGAATCCGGAGACGGTGCGGACCACCAGGGGCACCGACCACTGGCCCCCGAACATGTAGTGGAGCTTGGCGGCACCATTGACGATCTGGTCGAGCGCGAGCAGGGCGAAGTTGATGGTCATGAGCTCCACCACCGGTCGCAGACCGCCCATCGCCGCGCCCATGGCGAAGCCGACCATCCCGGCTTCAGCTATGGGGGTCTCGACCACCCGCTTGGGGCCGAACTCGTCGATCAGCCCCTTGGTCACCGCGTAGGAGCCACCGTAGCTGGTGATGCTCTCGCCCATCAGGATCACCCGCTCGTCGCGGAGCATCTCGTCCCGAAGGGCGCTGCGGACAGCCTCGCGGTAGCTGACCAGGGCCACGCTCAGCTGTCCTCCCCGCCGGCCGGGGGCGCCGCCCCGGTCGCGGCCCCGGCTGTGCCCGGGTTCGAGGCAGGGGCTTCGGCCTCAGGGTCGATCGGCTTGGCGTAGATCCAGCGGCCGACCTCGGCGGGGTCGGGCCACGGTGACCGCTCGGCGAAGGCGACCGCATCCAGCATCTGCCCCTCCACCTCCTGGCCGATCTGGGCCAGCTCCTGGGAGCTGCAGAGCTCGCTCTCGACGCAGAAGTCGCCGAATCGCGGAATCGGATCTCGGACCCGCCAGCTCTGCACCTCGGCCTTGTCCCGGTAGAGCTCGGGGTCGGCCATCGAGTGGCCCCGGAGGCGATAGGTCAGGGCCTCAACGAAGTAGGGGCCCTGGCCGGCGCGGCAGTGGTCGGCCGCCTGCTGGACCGCCGCGTACACCGAGAGCACGTCCATGCCGTCGCACTGGATGGCGGGCATGGTCCCCTCCGCCTTGGCCGTCATCTCGGCGACCGGCGACGCCTCGGCCAGGCTGGCCCCCATGCCATAGAGGTTGTTCTCGCAGATGAAGATGACCGGGAGGTTCCAGAGCGCCGCCATGTGCAACCCCTCGTGGAAGATCCCGTTACCGGTGGCCCCGTCGCCGAAGAAGTCGAGGACGATCTCCTCGCGCTGGCGGTACTGCATGGCGAAGGCCATCCCGGTCCCGACCGGGATGTGGGAACCAACGATGGCGTACCCACCCCAGAAGTTCTTCGAGGCGTCGGCCAGGTGCATGGAGCCGCCCCTCCCATGGCAGAGCCCGTCCTCGCGCCCAAAGAGCTCCGCCATGCAGGCCCTGGGATCGCAGCCCCGGGCCAGGGCGTAACCGTGGTCCCGGTAGTGGCCGATCACGTGGTCGCTGTCTCGCGCCGCGTTGATGGCTCCCACCGCCACCGCCTCCTCGCCGATGTAGAGGTGGAGGAACCCGCCCACCTTGGCCTGGGCGTAGGCCTCCGCGGCATGTTCCTCGAAACGCCGGATCTCCACCATCTGGCGGTACATGTGCAGGCACTGCGCCGGCGTCAGGCCGAGCGGGAGCGCAGCTCCCTTGGCCCGCTTGGGGCCCCGCGGGTGCCGGGTGTGTGAGATTCCCTCGATGCCTGCCATGAGGTCAGTTTAGGAGATGTTGGTCAGCACCAGTCCTGGCGGGCGACGGTCGCTCCCCCCAGGGTCGCCCGGGGGGAATGGGGAGGACGAAGTGGGCCCCGGGAGAGCTCGATCCGACCGTGAAACAACGGTTGGATTATTCAAGAAATCGGGGTATACTCGACCCAGCGCTCGAGGTCGTAGGAGCGCTGCCAGGTGGCGGGGAGCACCGGGTAATTGGGTCGCGTCCACCACCGTTGGAGAGAGCGGGGGTCCTGACTTGGGGATCCCACCGACAACCAGCTCAGAGCACTGTGCTCCAAGGAATGAACACCTCATGATGACATCGGAGAGAGACAACCACTTCCACGCCACCCGGCGCGAGATCCTGCGCCGGCAGCGCGAAGGCTTTTCCAGGACCCGGATCCTGCGCCGCTACCGCTCCCACCTGGAGCACCTCGACCGGGTCCTAGCCGACCTCGAGGATGCCCGGATCCGCGAGCGACGGGTGGTACCACCCCAGATCACCGAGCAGCTCCGCCAGGCCGAGGTGGCTCAGGAGGATCCCGACCTGGCCCTGGTGGTGTCCACCAGCCGGCCCAGCATCGACCGGGTCCAGGACGCGGTCTTTGACGCCCAGGGTCGGATCATGGTCGAGGTCAGCCGACTGCTCGGCCGGCCCGACTGGGTGAGCATCGAGGCTGAGGAGGGAGAAGCGCTCGAGCTGGAGGCCGCCCGCTACTGATCGGACGGGTCCGGCACCGGCACCGGCCCGCTGTCTGAGGCGCCCTGGCCAAAGGAGCGGGCCAGCTCTACCACGAGCGCCTGGTCGCGCAGCGCCCGCCGACTTCGGGAGGTCGGCTGTTTCCGGGCCTGGATCGGAGCGTGAGCCCGATCTGCCAGCCGCTCAGCCTCCCGGGCCTGCCTCACCTGGCTGAGCCGCTCCCACTCCGCCACCGCCGCCTCGGCCAGCGCCGCCCGGTCCCCTCCGCTCCCGGCCTCAGCCATCTCATCCAGCTTCTGCTGGAGCCGAGCCATCCGGGCCGCCGGGAGCTGCGCCTTGGCGGCCAACAGCCCCGCCTCCAGCTGGCCCTCCGCGCGCCGGTGCTGCCGGAGTTCGGATTCCTGGTGCACCTCGGCGGTCCGGGCTTCGCGGAGGGCGGCCTGGGCCTGCGCCAGCAGATCCTGGTACCGCCCGGCCAGGCCATCGTGGGCTCCTTCGGCAGCAGCCTCCGCCAGGAGCTGGGCCTCCTGAGTCAGACGCTCCACCGCCGCCTCCCCACCGAGCTGGCGCAGCTGGGGGAAGATGAACATCCGGCACTTGCGGTCGACCTCGACGAAGGCCTGACGGGCCTCCGCTGGCAGCTCGGAGTGCTCCGGGGCCGCCAGTGAGGTCGGGGCCGACAAGTGGGAGGGGGGATCCGGCTCGATCAAGCCTCAGCCGACCTCCCTACCCGGCCTCGGCCCATCCGCTCCAGGAGGCAGCCCACTCCCGCCCGGGCACCGCCCGGGGCTCGGAACACCGCCGTACCGGCCACGAGCACAGTCGCCCCGGCCGCGATACAGGCGGCCCTGGTGTTCCACTTCCACGCTCACTTCGCCCTGGGCGTCCTTGCCCACGGTTACGCTGTGGACGCTGAAATCGCGGCAGGCCACCTGGATGCCGGTGAG
>PLTL01000399.1 GCA_003164475.1 Candidatus Dormiibacterota bacterium
GCTTGCTGAGGTCGTCGTAGACGATCAGGGCATCCTCGCCCCGCTCCATGAACCACTCCCCCATCGAGCAGGCGGCGTAGGGGGCCAGGTACTGCAGCGCTGCCGGCTCGCCCGAGGTGGCGGCGACGATGATGGTGTGCTCCAGGGCGCCGTACTGCTCCAACACCGCCGCGATCCGAGCCACCGATGCCGCATTCTGGCCGATGGCGACGTAGATGCNNCGCGCTGGCCCCGGCCGATCGGGATGAGCGCATCGATGGCTTTGATCCCGGTCTGGACCGGGGAGCTGACCGGCTGGCGGTCGATCACCCCCAAGGCCTGGCGCTCCACCGGGAGGTGCTCCTTGGTCACGATCTCGCCCTTGCCGTCGATCGCCTGACCGAGGGAGTTGACCACCCGGCCCACCAGCTCCCGGCCGACCGGCACCTCGACCACCCGCCCGGTGCTGCGGACCTCATCCCCCTCGCGGAGCTCCTCGAAGCGGCCCAGGATGATGGCTCGAACCTGGTCCTCCTCAAGGTTGAGGGCCATCCCGAAAAGGTCATGGGGGAAGGCCAGCAGCTCACCTTCCATGGCCCTTTCCAGTCCGTACACCTGGGCGATCCCATCCCCCAGGCTGGTGATCACGCCGGACTCCGCCGACACCACCGGGGCGTCGAAGTCGGCGATCTTGTGCTTGATGATCTGGCCAATCTCGGCGGCGCTAATGCTCATGCTCTCCTCATCCCGTTGCTGCTTGGGTCAGCAGGTCCTGGCGCAGCTGCTGGAGCCTGGTCCGGAGGCTGGCGTCGAAGACCCGGTCGCCCACCCTCACCACCGCCCCGCCCAGCAGGCTGGGGTCCACCTTGGCCTCGAACCGACACTCCAGGTGGAGCCGCTCTGAGAGCTTCTCCGCCAGCCCGGCCTGGTCGGCGGCACTCAGCGGCACCGCCGTGGTCAGCTGGGCCAGAACCCGGCCCTGGCGTCGGTCCACCAGCTGCCGGTAGCCCTCCTGGATCGCCGGCAGGAGCCGCTGGCGCTGGCTGCTGACCAGCACCAAGAGCAGGTTGCCGGCCAGCTTGTCAAGATGCCTGTCTCGCTCCAGGAGCGCCCGGCAAAGCTCCAGCTTCTGGGCGATCGCCAGCTCCGGCGAACCGAGCGCGGCGTCCAGCTCGGTCGCCTCCAGAAGCTGGCGCACCCGCTCCAGCCGCTGCTGCCAGAGGGAGAAGTCCGTCTCCTCCTCGGCCAGCTCGAAGATCGCCTGGGCGTAGTGGCGGGCGGTGCTGGGCACCCGGGGAGGATCAGGCACTCAGGTCGACCTCGCGAAGGGCCTTGTCGATGAGCCGTCGCTGGCGGGTCTGGTCCAGCTCCTCCTCGAGGATCTTGGTGGTCGTCGCCAGCACCAGGTCGGCCACCTGACCGAGGAGCTCGCTGACCGCCCTCTCCCGCTCCTGGGCCAGCTCTGCCCTGGCCCGGACCAGCATCGCTTCCTGCTCCTCGCGGCCCTTCTGGCGGAGCTCCTCCCGCAGCTCATCACCCAACTTCTGGGCCCGGTCCATGATCTCCTGGGCCTGGCGACGGGCCTCGGCCAGGTCGGAGCTCTCCTTCTGCCTGGCCTGCTCCACCTCGCAACGCGCCTTTTCGGCCTCGGAGAGCGCCTCGGCGATCGTCTGCTGCCGGGACTTGAGCGCCTTGTCGATGTACGGGAAGACGTACCTGGAGAGCAGGTAGAGCAGCGCCAAGAACACGACCACCTCGACCGGGAAGGTCAGGTTCAGCGACAGCGGGCTGGCGGAGGCGACGAGCGGCACGGAAGCGCGCCTACTTCCCGGCCAGGGCGACGAAGACGAACATCAGGGCCAGGTTGATGAAGTAGACGGCCTCGACCAGACCCACGGTGAGGAAGGTCCAGGTCAGGAGCCGCCCCTGCGCCTCTGGCTGCCGGGCGACCCCGGCGATCAGCTGGGCGCCGGCTAGGCTGTCACCGACGGCCGCGCCCAAGGCGCCGACGCCGGTGCCGATCATGGCAGCGGCGTAAACGGTTGCGTGAGCGGTGTCGAGCGCCAATTGCGTTCCTCCCAGGTCTAGGTTTTGGGGGCAGGGCCCTTCAGCTGGTGGCGGCCTCGGCCGCCCCTTCGTGCTCGTCTTCCATGGTTGCCAGGCTCAGGTAGATCACCGTCAGCAAGGCGAAGATGAAGGCCTGGATCACGTCCACGAAGACGCCCTCGAACAGCTTCCAGGCTCCGTTGAAAATCCAGGATAGGTAGATCGGCAGCATGGCGATGATCTGGAGCATCAGGGCGGCCGCGAACATGTTGCCGAAGAGACGGAGGGTGAGTGAGATCGGGTAGGAGACCTGGGCGACCACGTTGAGCGGAGCCAGGAAAACGTAGAAAACCTTGGGCAGTCCGGACGGATGCAGGTAGTTGATCTTGAGGTAGTGCCCGAATCCGCGCTGGCGGATCGAGGTGAAATGGACGGTGAGGATCACCACCACCGCCAGCGCCGCGGTGTCATTGACGTCGGCGGTGGGAGAGGTCAGCCGGCCTCCGGTGGGGATCAGCTCCAGCCAGTTGCTGACCAGGATGTAGAAGAAGAGGACGGTGCACAGGGGGACCGCCCAGCGGGCGAAGGGGCCGACCATCCTGGCCACGTAGTCGTCGACGGTCTCCCAGACCATCTCGATCATCGCCTGGAACCGGCCAGGAACCCCGGAGGTGGTCCGGAGGCGGAGATAGACACCGGCCGCCAGGACGATCGCGAAGGCCACCAGGCTGCTGACCACGGTGTCCAGGTAGAGGGCCATCCCCAAGAGATGGACGGTCCAGTGCTGGCCGACCGAGATCTGGGCGAGCACCATCGGTCTCATCGCCGGGCAGCCCTCCAGGCGGCGTTGAGCACCGCACCCACCTGAGCCAGGTGGGTGCCGAGCAGCCCGACCAGGCCCCAGACCCCGACCGGGCCCAGGACCAGCACCAGCACCGCCAGGACCAGGGTGATCAGCGCCAGGCGGGGAAGGCTGGAGCCGAGGAACGCCATCGGGGCCCGGTCCAGGGCGAAGGCCGCCAGGCGGAGGTTGCCGATTCCCACGGCGCCTCCCCCCAGCGCCAGGCCGGCGCCCAGCCAACCCGCCACCAGGTAGGCGACCAGGGCCACCACCACGGTGGTCGCGATGGCGGCGATCCAGGCTGACCGAATGGCCCCGGACAGGTCATCAGCCCCCTGCAGCATCACCCTCGGCGCTCCCGGAACGGGGTGAGCCCGCGGTAAAGAGCCAACGCTCCTCCAAGCAATCCCACCACCAGCCCCACCAGGGTCAGCACCGGGAGGGTGTGAAAGTGCTCGTCCAATAGAACCCCGGCCACGACCCCCGTACCGACCGTGATCGAGAAGACTCCTACCAACGCGAGGGCATCTCCGGGACCCGGCTCGCGCGCGGGGCGCCGAGGATCGCCCTCCGAGGACAATTCGGCCCGATCTTACCAGGGCTGCGGCCACGATCGGCCCGATTCCGCTGGGGCCGCGGCTCCACCCCAGGATGCTCTCGGGCTGCGCCGAGGCCCCCGGGCACGACCTCCGTAAACTGCCCCAGTGGAGATCGGAATCGACGCCAGCCGGGCGTTCGGACCGAGACCGACCGGCATCGGCGTCTACGCCACCCAGGTCATCTCCCGGCTCCTGCTCTCGCCCCCAGCTCCGATGCGCCTCTACGTCAACCGGAGGCGCCCCCCCGAGCTGGCCCCAGGGCTACCCCCGGCCTCGGAGTGGAGCTGCATTCCCCTACCCCGGGGGTGGACCGCCGCCCGGCTCCGCTGGGAGCTCCGCCGCCGCCCTCCTCGGTTGCTCTGGATCCCCGCCTACAAGCTCCCCGGCGGCAGGCTGCCCCGCTCGGTGGTGACCATCCACGGGGTAGAGCACCGCCTGGCCCCCTCCGCCTATCCCCAGGACGAGGCCGAGGCGGTCGAGTCCTTCGTCCTCGACAGCCTGCGCCGGGCGGCCCGGGTGATCAGCCCCTCGGAAACCACCAAGGCCGACCTGGTCCATCTCTTCGGTGCCGACCCTGACCTGGTCACCGTGATCCCCCACGGGATCTCGGCCGAGCTGCGGGCGCTCCCCGCGGAGGAGCGGGCACCGCTCCTCCGCGAGCTGGGGGTGGAGCCGTCCTACCTCCTGGTCGCGGGCGCCCACCACCAGCGCAAGAACGTCCCCTTCCTGCTCACCCAATTCGCCCGCGCCTTTCCCCCCGAGGGGGCCGGTCCCCACCTGGTCGTCACCAACGCCGGGGAGGGGGCCCGGGGGCTCCTGGCCCAGGCCGCCACCCTGGGGGTCGGGGGCCGGCTCACCATCCTCGATCACGTGGCCGGGACAAAGCTGGCCGCCCTCTACAGCGGTGCGGTCGCCGTCTGCGTGCCCTCCCTCTACGAGGGCTTCGGGCTGCCGGCCCTGGAGGCCATGGCCTGCGGGGCCCCCGTCATCGGCAACGGCATCGGCGGGGTCCAGGAGGTGGCGGAGGGGGCGGCACTGCTGCTGGCCCCGGACGATCCCGACGGCTGGGTTGAGGGCCTCCGCCGACTGGCCGAGGACGGCGAGCTCCGCCAGCACCTGCGACGGCTGGGGATGCAGCGCGCCTCCCGCTTCAGCTGGGACAGCTCCGCCGCAGCCCATGCCCAGTTGCTCCTCGGCGAGCTCCACCTGGCCCGCGTCTGAGAGCCGGCGCGGTCAGGGCCTGGGCCAGGCCTGGGCCTCGCCGCTGGCCGAGAGGGTCACCGCCGCGTCCCGTCCCCATCCGGAGGCACCCCAGATCCGGACTCGGATGATGCGGGGCAGCTGGGGCAGCTGGCTGGCCACCACCACCACGGAGTCGTGGCCGTGGAACTGGGTGTGAACGATCCTGCCGGGCGCCCCCGCTGAGCCGCCGGCCGCAATGGTGATCTGCTCGGGCCGGACCAGCACGATCGCCGGGCCGGACAGGTGGTCCGCCGCCTGCCGGGGCCAGCGCAACCTCATCGGGCCCAGCGGGGTGTGGGCCACCCCGCCCTCGACCATCCCGTCGACCAGGTTGGCCTGACCCAGGAACCTGGCCATCTCCAGGTCGACGGGGTCACCGTAGAGCTGCTCCGGGCTTCCCAGCTGAACCACTCGGCCGCCCCTCAGGACCGCCACCTGGTCGGCCACCGAGAGCGCCTCATCCTGGTCGTGGGTCACCAGCAGGGTGGTGATCCCGGTGGCGGCCAGGATCGCTCCCACCTCCTCGCGCACGGCGGCCCGCAGGGCGGGGTCCAGTGCCGAGAAGGGCTCGTCGAGCAGCAGCAGCTGGGGGTCTATGGCCAGGGCCCGGGCCAGGGCCACCCGCTGCTGCTGGCCCCCCGAGAGCTGGTGGGGGTAGCGGCCGCCCAGTCCCTCCATGCCCACCATGCGGATCAGCGACTCCACCCTGCCGGCCCGGCGCCCCGCCCGGCTGACGCCGAAGCGAATGTTCTGCTCCACCGTGAGATGGGGGAACAGCGCGCCATCCTGGGGCACGTAGCCGACCCGGCGGGCCTCGGGCCTGACGCAGCGGGGACCGTCGTCGACGACCTGCCCGGCGAGGCTGATCCGTCCCCGGTCGGCCCGCTCCAAGCCGGCGATCAGCCGCAGCAGGGTGGTCTTGCCGCTCCCCGACCGCCCCAGGATCGCAGTCAGAGAGCCCTTCCCGACCGCAAGCTCCAGCCCCTGCAGCACCGGACCCTCCCGGAAGGACTTGTGGAGGTCGGAGATGCTGATCGCGCTCATGAGGGCCGGCCGCGCCGGAGGTCGCGCCGGTCGAACCAGCGGCCAAGGAGGACGGCGGGGACGATCGAGATGGCAACCATGGCCGCGGCGTACGGGGCCGCCGCGCCGTAGGACACGTTGCCGGTGTAGGCCCAGAACTGGGTGGCCAGGGTCTGGACCCCCGTGGGGACCAGGATCAGGGTGGCGGTCAGCTCGGTCACCGCCGAGATGAAGACCAGGCAGAACGCGGCCGCCAGGCCGGGGGCCACCAGGGGCAGGGTGACCCGGAGCCGCACCGCGAGGGGCCGTCGACCCAGCGAGCGGGCCACCTCCTCCAGGCCCACCGGGGCCTGCAGCACCGAGGCCCGGATCGCCACGTAGGCGAGGGGGAAGAAGAGCATGGCGTAGGCCCCGATCAGCAGCGAGCTGGTCTGGTAGACGGAGGGCAGGTAGTGGAGGGCGAAGAAGACCAGGGCCAGCGCGATCACCAGCCCGGGCAGGCCCTGGACGATGTAGGTGCTCCGCTCCAGAAGCCGGACCGAAGGGCTGGGGTGACGGATCGCCAGCAGTGCGACCGGCAGCGCCATCAGCACCGCGATGGCGGCAGCGGCGGCACTGTAGGCGATGGTGTGCCCGGCGGCGCTGGCCACGGTGGCGGAAGCGGGGAGGGTCGAACGCCCGCCCTGGAGCATCCAGAACGCGATCACCCCGATCGGCACCCCCAGCGAGACCCCGATCAGCGCTCCCGCC
>PLTL01000174.1 GCA_003164475.1 Candidatus Dormiibacterota bacterium
GTCCAGCCGTCGCGTCCCCGTAACCTCGACACGGGGTACACGATGACGATACCCTGCCTCCGTGCCGAACTGGCTTGGCGAGTTATCCGACGAGGACATGGACCGCGCTCTGGAGTGGGTAAATCAGGTCTGGGGCCGATCACGGGGCTGCCCGATGCATCAAGAGAAGCCCCAGTGGACACTCGGCAACTT
Organism: Candidatus Dormiibacterota bacterium; assembly: GCA_003164475.1. The sequence continues at coordinate 193 of PLTL01000174.1, forward strand.
CATCGCCAGGGCCAGTGGCACCAACGAACCGGTCGGCACCTACTACCCGCTATTGGTCCTCACGTGCTCGGTGTGCGGTTACACGGCCTTCGTGAACGCGATCACGGCCGGGGTCTTCCCTGGCAACCCCGAGAACCCGACCCTATATGGCTGATACTTCCGACCCAGCAGCGGTCGAATCCAATATCAGGAGAGCTAGTCCTCTGCCAGCTCCGGAACTCTTGGACGCGAAGCCGGAGCAGCACATGACGCTAGATCACGAGCGGTTCAAGCGTCTCCGAAACCTCGTTGACGAGTTAGCAGTCTACGAACGTCCCTGGAGCGCTGTTGGCTGGGCAGCCGTGAGCCTTGGCGGGGCCGCGATCCTGACGCTCATCGTATGGCTACCAACGTACCGCAGTCTCGATTCGGCGGGCCAGCGCGCGACCACATGGGTAGCGCTTGCGCTCGTCGCAACGATCGTCGTAGCTGTGATCTCGTCGCTCCTCTCCCTCGCAATGACCCTTTCCAATAGGAAGGAGTTGAGACGCAATTCGCAGCACATCGTGAGCGAGATGGACGAAATCTACAAGCGCTGGCAGGAGGCTGAAGTCAGGCGACGGGCTACTGAGTCTGCCCGCGTCCCATCTGGTGATGCCCCACCTAGCAGCCCGTCCCGGTAACGGCCGGTGGGGGGAGGGGCGCCAGCTCGACCCCCAGGTCGACCAGGTGAAGGAGCGCGGCCCGGCGGGCCTCCCCTGCGCTCAAGTCTCCCAGCCGAGGATGGTGGATCGGCTCCGAGGCGGTCGCGTCCGGGTCGATGGCGACCTGGAGACCACGCATCACCGCTTCGCGAGCGGTGGTTGAGACGCACATGTGGGCCAGGAAGCCGACGATGAGAACCTCGGAGACCTGCTGTGCCTCCAACCATGAGCCGAGCCCGGAGCCGGTAAAGGCGCCCAGGACCTGTTTCACGAACTCGACCTCGATCCCCGTGCCGGGACGGGCACCAAAGCCGGAGGTGAAGTCGGCCCCCCACGTTCCCGGCAGGAAGCGACGGCTCTCGCCGGGTCGGTTGTTGTGCCGGATCCAGGCGATCGGCCGCCTTTCGCTACGCGCCTCCTCGACCCGGCGGGCGATCGCGGCGACCACCTCGGCATGCTCGGGGACCGGCATCAGTCCTTCGGACGAGAACTCGTTCTGGGCGTCGACGACTAGGAGGGCCTGCATCCATTCTCACCTCAGCGGGGGATCCCGGCGTGAGCCGCCGACCCAGAGCTTGCGCCAGTCCGCAATTGACGTGCGCCGGGAGGCGGCGGACCCGGGTGGGCAGATCGTGGCCGTTTTCGGCCCCGGCAAGTACGACCACGCTGGGCGCTTGCCCGAGGGCACCCCTCCCCCCGACGGGCCGGAGATCCTCGTCCGATAGAGGTTCATCAGCCACGGCAACCGTCCCGCAAAGACCGGGTGACCGGGTGACCGGATTGACACCGCCGGCGGCCTTGCCTACGCTTCTCGTTGGCCGGATGGCCCAGCGCCCAGGGGCGACCCCGTGGCAGAGATGAACAACAACACCGTCAGCGTCTACCTCGGCCATCCGATCCACGACCCGACCGAGCGCCGTGCTCTTGGGCAGCTTCGGCGTGCCCTCGCCGACCGCGGCCCAAGCCTCATCCTTGCCAACTTCTACGCGGGCCCCCGTCAGCGGCAGATCGACTTCCTGATCGCCAACCCGCACCGCACCGTTCACTGCGAGCTGAAGGGCTACCGGTGCCCGGTGATCACTCATCCCAACGGTCCCTGGCAACTGCGCCTCCAGGACGGCAGCCTTCGGGCTCTGGACGGGCAACGCCTACGACCAGGCCCGCCAGGGCACCTACGCCATCAGCGACGCCATCGCCCAGATGCTCCGCGGGACGGTCTCCCGACCCGCCTTCCGCAACGTCGACACCGTGGTCTGCCTGTATCCCGAAATCCCGTCGGGATCACAGATCACCCGCTTTCCCCATGTCGAGGTGATCGGATTCCCCGACCTCCTCCAGCGGTTGCAAACCCCCGGCCCCGCCATCCCCTGGACCACCTCGCAGTGGGAGGACTTCATCCGCCACCTCGGTCTGTTCCCGGCCGAGCATCTCTCGCCAGCACACCGGTCCCTCGAAGCACGCCGCGCCCTTCTCGACGACTACCGCCGTCGTTTCCTGGCCAGCATTACCCTCGACTTGCCACCTCTCGCCCCGCTTCCGGTCGAGATCGACGGCAGGCGCGCCGAGGCGCTGCCCCTGCTGGACCTGGCGCAGGCCGGCCGCTGGATCCGGCTGATCGGCCCCAGTGGCGCCGGCAAGAGCCATCTCGCCCGTCACGGGTCGGCGGAGCTGACCCGCCGGGGCGACCTGGTGGTCTGGTGCCGGGCTCACGAGTATGTGGCCGGACGCCATGCCCTCCTCCTCGCCCAGGCCATCGCCCCCTACACCACCTCCAGCTGGGCCGATCTCCTCACCGCCGCCGCCGACGCCGGCGCCAACCTCACCGTCGTCCTCGACGGCCTCAACGAGTGCCCCCCCGATCTGCAGCAGGAACTCCTCGGTCAGCTCCACGCGCTGCAGCTCCGTGAGCAGGTCTTGACCATCACCACCTCCCAGCACCTCACCGACGTCCCCGGCGACCTCCCGCCTCTCACCGTCCGGCTCCTGCCGCCTGACGCTCCTGCTCGCGCTCGCCTCCTCGCGCTCTACGGCGCGCCCGGCCGCGACGACCTCGTCGACGCCTTCTCCTCGCCCCACGAGCTGGCGATCGCCGCCGGCTGCCTCGCCGCGCTCCCCGCCAACCCGTCTGCGGCCGCGCTGTACGACGCCTACCTGCGCCAGCGGCTTCCCAGCCACGCGGCCCGGGTCGGCCTGCGGGCGCTGGCCCGACTCTCCTGGGAGGCGCTCCGCATCTCCCTTCCCACAGGCTCCGCCCTCCGGACCCTCGAGCGCGCCCCGGCGCTCGCCGGGGCGCCCGCCGTCCTCGACGAAGTCCTAGCCGCACCCATCGTCCGGGTCCGTCAGGGCAGCATCTCCTTCGTCCACGAGCAGTTCGCCCGCTTCCTCGCCGCCGAGGATCTCAACGTCCGCGCCAACTCCGGCGAGGATCTGGCCGACCTGCTCTCCCGGCCCCGCCATACCGACCTCCGCTCTTTCGCCCTCGCTCTCGAGCCCGAGCCGGGTCACGTCCGGGATGCCCTGGTGCGGCTTGGCGATCCCGATCTCACCCTTCAGGCCCTCACGGGCAAGCTCGGGGACGTCGCCCAAGGGGTCGCCCACAGCGAGGTGGGCGCAGCCCTCGCCGAAGCGCAGCTCGCCCATGCGCAGCCCGTCGATCTCGCCACCGCTCCCGATGGCACTCCAGGTCTCGTCGCATGGACCGTCGATCCCGAGCCGACGCCTGCCCAGCGCTCCCTCTACCGCGCCGCGGGTCGTGCCCTCGCCCGCGGTCTCTTCATCGACGACGTCGGCCGTCTGCTCGACCGAACGGATAGCCTCTGCGAACGCTGGGCGCTCCACCTCCGGGAGCGAGGAGCCCGAACACCCCGCGCCCTCCTCGCGGCCGCCACGTATGGCCTGCCGCTCGGCTCCATGCTCCCAGCATCGATCGTGGTCGAGGAATGCGAGCACGGGGCCCCCTTTCGCTCGGTAGCCCCAGACCTGCCCGCCGCCATCGCTCCGGACCCTGAAGCGTCCGGCTGGGGACGGCTGTTCTGCGCGCTCCATCTCCTCTCCCACTCCTACCCCATCGACGAGGCCTTCCTCCTCAGACTCCTCCCCGCCGCTTGGGCGGCGGGCGTCGGCCACCTTCGCCTGATCGCCCTGCAGACTGCGCGCCAAGCCGGTTACTCGCAGCTCAGCGAGGAGACCCGCCAAGCCCTCATCGACTGGCTCAACGACCTTCACCCGACCGGGTGGGCCCTTGAAACCTCAACGCTCGAAGCCCTCGCCGCCCTTGGGGGCATCAGCGACCCGATCAGGTCCGAGGAGGCGATCCTCGCGGACATCGCCGAGGTCGTCCGCTCCGACGACCCCGACTCCGACCAGCGCGCCCTCACGGTTGTCACCAGCCAGTTCGACGAGGCGGCGATCGTCGGCCCCTACGACGACGCCATCGCGAGCCTTCCTCGGACCACCTCGACTCGGCTCCTCACCAAGGCACTCCGCGCCCTCAACCTGGAGTCCTTCTACGCCCCCTGGGTCATCGAGCAGGCGGAACGGCAGGACTGCGCCGACCCGGCGCTCGCTGACGCCCTTCGCCACGTCGCCTCACGCCTCCCCCAGCTCCAGGGCGGCGGCCTCACACAGTCGGTCGTGGCTGCCCACGTGGCAGCGGTCGCAGCCTGCGCCACGGTGCATCCCGCCCCACCCACGGTAGAGATGCCCGGCGCGTCCCCCGCCACGGTCGAGGCCTGGCGCCACATGGACGTCATCCTCTTCTCGCTCGGGTGCGGGACCCCGCCGGGTGATACCTCCGAAGCCTGGAGCGCCCTCACTGGGCGGCTCTGGCCGGAGACGCCGGTCATGCTCGCGGCTCTGGAGCAAGCAGCCATCGTCCTCCGCCGCGACCGCAGTGGCCAGCTCTACTCCCAACTCATCCTCGCCTTCCCCACCCAGACGCGCGAGGTCCTCCAGCGGGCGCTGCTGCACTTCGATGCTGTCCCAAGGACACTCTGGCCGGACCCTGCTGAGCTGAGGCGATACATCGTCCGCACCCTGGCCAGCGTCGGGAATGACGCCACCGCCGAGCTGCTCCGTCGCTACGCGGACGACACGGAAATCGGCGGCGCCGTCGTAGAGGTGATCCGCCGCATCGAAACCAAGGGAGGCGAACACCAGGAGGTTGGGTAGGCGACTCTTCGCCGCCACCTCGAGCGAGCCACGCACCGTCGGAGAGGGTCCATGGCCTGCCCGTCCGTCTCCCCGTTCTTTGCAAAGTGCTGGGCCGGTAGCTACCGACGAGCACGTCGCGAGCGAGGTCCCTCAGACGACATCAACGGACGCTTATATGTGCACCCGGGGAAGGCGGAGCAGGCGAGGAACGGGCCGAAGTCACTTTTCCGTCGGACCATCGTCCCCCTCCCACACTGTGGACAGACCTCGACGGGCTCTCCCTTGTTCCCGGTCACGGCCACGTGTGGGTCGCCAAGGAGCTCGACAACGAACGGGGACATCCGTGTGGGGGAGGTGATGATCGTCACCTCCCGGCGTGCCCGCGTGAGCGCCACGTAGAAGAGGCGGCGTTCTTCGGCGTGCCTGAAGGACTCGGGCGCGGGCATGGCCAGATCGAGGACGGGGTCGTCGGCGATGGTGCTCGGGAACCCGTACGTCCCGGTGGTCATGCCGGGGATGACGATGTAGTCGGCCTCTAGCCCCTTGGACCCGTGCACGGTGCGGAAGGTGACCTGAAGGTTTGACGGCAGGCGGCTGGGTAGGACATCGCGCTCGAAGCCGTACCGCCCGAGGACGTCGACGCTGACCGTCGCCGCGGGCCCTTTTGGGACAGTGCCGTCGTCGGCCCTTGCGGACAGATCTCTGAGATAGCGAGCCAGTACGCTAGGAGCGTCCTCGGTCGGGATGACCGTCACGGGCGGGCCGGGGTCTTGGTGGACCGATCGCATGGCCTTGTCGAACTGAGCCGGGTTCTTCGTCACGAAGCGGCGGGCAACGTCACAGATCGTCTGGGTGCAGCGGAAGGTGGTCGTCAGCGCCAGCTGGCGCCCCCGCCCGAACCACGCCTCGAAGCCGGTCATCACCGAGATGTCGGAGCCGGCGAACCGGTTGATGGCCTGCCAGTCGTCGCCCACCGCGAGCAGGAAGCGGCCCGGCCGGTTCACCAGGGCGCGGACGACCCGGGCGCGGGCCTGGCTCATGTCCTGGAACTCGTCGACCAGGATGAGGTCGTAGGGGCAGCTCACCTCACCCGCCTCGAGATGGGCAGCGGCCTGGACGAGCATGTCCTCGAAGTCGACGCTGCCCTCGGCGGCGAGCTGCCGCTCCCACTCTGCGTGGATCTGCCAGTACAGGTCGAGGAAGAGTCGCGTCCGCATGCCGGCGAGGTGGGCCAGCTCGGAGGTGAGCCGCCTCTCCAGGGTCTCCGCCGTCCACGAGTTCGACTTGACGTGGGCCATGAAGGTCCTGACCAGCCGGGCCAGGTCCTCGTCCCTGACCGGCTTTGCCCACCTGTCGTGCACGGGACGGTCCGGGTCCCAATTGAAGGTGAGCCCGAGGCGGGTGAGCTGGTCCTTGAGCTTCTCGAGACCGTCGCCGAACATGACCTCGGCCCACGTGGACTCGACGAGGGTCGTCCCGTACTGCGCGTGTGTGCGACGCTTCCACGCCATGTCCTGCGCGTAGCCCGGGAAGGCGGCGGGGGGCTTGCCGTCACGGTCAAGTGCCCAATGCTCGTGCCAGACGTCGATGTCAGAGTAGTAGAAGTCCGGGCGGTACTGCGAGCGCGTGCTGCTCGCGATGGGGCGACCGTTGACCTGGTAGGGGCGTTCGTAGACGTAGTTGACCCCGTTCAGGTACAGGAAGTTGGCGATCAGCCGTTCCCCGTGGCTCTTGACGACCTCGCCCGCGAAGGTGCGGTATCCGGTCTGCCCGGTGGCGCGGTCATAGCCGTCCGGCTCGTTCTCTTCGAGGCGTGTTGGTGCGTCGGCAAACAGCGCCCGGTACAGCTCCCAGCGGTAGCGGAACGACTCGGACATGCCCCGCAGCTCGTTGACGATGCGGAGGACCATCTGGACGTCCTCCCCCTGGTCGAGCCACCGCGCCAGGCGGGGTTTCTCACCGGTCGCCCGGCCGATGAGTTCGAGGCCAAAGGCATGGAACGTGGAGGCGCGGACCCCAGCCGAGTCAAGACCGGCAGCGGCGAACCGCGCCACGATCCGGTCCTGCAGCTCCGTGGCAGCGGTTTTGTTGAACGCCAGCAACAGGATGCGGTCAGGGGCCGCGAACCCGCGGCTGACGGCGTAGGCGGCCCGGGCGACCATCACCGAGGTCTTCCCCGAGCCCGCAGCCGCCAGCACCTGGACACGGTTGTCGAAGCAGACGACTGCCTCTGCCTGCTCATCGGTGAGGGGGCTGGTCTCGATCGTGTTGAAGAGCCCGCGCCGGGACGAGAGCTCGGCGGCCAGGATCTGTTTGTTGGTGCCGGCGACCAGGGTCTCCATGTTCGCGTCAAGGGAACCGATCGCTTGGTGTTCCGCTTCGGTGAGGGAGGATGCCAGCCCGGCAGCCCGGACACGGGCGAGGAGTCCTGGCTCGGGCCGGGTGGCCAGTAGCGCGTCAGCGGCCTCGGTTGGGATCCACCGCTGCTCGGTGCGCGCCTCGGCCAGGAGCTCCTCGAGTGCAGCGTGCCACGCGGCCGCCTCAGCGATCGCCGGTGCCAGCGCGAGACGCCGGAGCGCCCGTGCGAGGGCGGAGGCCTCAGCGTTCCTGATGCCGCGCAGGCGGACGAGCCGGCGTCCGTCGCACAGGAGGCTCCAGCGGAACCACCGGCGCCGCACGTCGAGGCGGGAGGCTTCGGCGCCGGGGATGGTGATGGGGCCCGACACCTGGGTGACGGACACTGCCGCATCGCTGACGGTGATCTGCCACCCCTCTCCCGACCACTCGGCAGGACTCACGGGGCGTCCCCTGGGTCGTGGCTCCTCACGGTTACTGGCCAGCAGGTCCCCGGAGCCTGTAGCCCGCGCCGGGGTCGCTCCCGGTGGTCATCCATCGGTGCCAGAGCCACAGGCTTCCGACCCACACCGAGGTGGTGGGCGCCTCGTGGGTGTACGGGGTTCGCGCCACCGGCCGGATCAGGCATCGAGGCTAAGCGCCTGCCTGGCGGCGGATGCGGTGGATGTGATCAGCGAGTGCCCACGCCGTCTCCAGCCAGCCCTCGAGTTCGGCGGCCGTGGGGGCGAGCTCGTAGACCTGGATGTGGCAGGAGCGGGTGAGGCCGTGCCATGTCGCGTGGACGCGTCCGGCGAGGTCCGGATCGCCGAGGAAGTGGGAGAGGCAGAGGAGCTGGCACTTGGCGGAGGTGTCCTCCAGGCCAGGGGCGCTGAGCTGCCAGAGGTCCGCCATTGCCGCCTCGATGGCCTGGCGTCCGAGGAGCGCGGCGGCACGCGGCCAGAGGCCGGCCGTCTGGGGATCGTCGATGTGGATGAGGTCGCGGGCCGCCGACACCAGGGAGTGGGCGT